>NZ_LZJM01000105.1:0-1387 GCF_001667665.1 Mycobacterium sp. E342 | reverse complement strand
CGGCGCGGTGAGGCGACGGTGGCGGTGGGCAGGCCGAGTTCAAGGCGCTGCCGGTCCTCGGCCCTCTTGTTCATCCGCCAGCACATCCAGTCGTACACCGACATGCCGGTACGGACCATCGGCCCGGGCAACGCGGGAATCAGTTCGCCGTTGGGCCGCATCGGGATGTAATGCAGCGTGGCCATCGGAATGCGGTAGTAGTCCGCGACGTTGATCGCGAGGTCCTGGTAGAGCTGTCCCGTGAAGATCAAATCGGCGCCCGCCCCGACCGACATGAGTGACCCACTCATCTGCTGCCAGTTTCGCAGCACCGGCTCCCACGCGTCGCGCATCAACTTGATGGGGCCCCGGACGAAATTCTTCCAGAAGTCGCGGATGAACTCGTCGCTCCAGAAGTCGTGCATATCGGGTCCGTAGCCGATGGCCGCAAGGCCCGCTTCCTGCGCGAGCTCAACAAGATTGGGCGGGACGGCCATCCGGACTTCATGCCCTCTGCGCGTCAGTTCCCGCCCGATAGCGAGGCACGGCTCGATGTCACCGCGCGTCCCATAGCTTGCCACAGCAAATTTCATCGCGTTGTAACCTTAATCACTTTTCCGCTGCACAGGCAACTCCTGGAGGTAGGGTCTTTCGGCCCTAATTTCAGTCTCTCCCTTCCCGATTGGGATTGACTGTTTTCGTTGCACGACATGGGGAGTGAGGTTCCGCGAGCGGACGAACCGGCAATTCTCGCCGGGCGCCGTCGGGTATGACGAAGCCAATATCATCGGCCCTATCCCCCCGACCATTGGACTGTAACGACCTTTGACGGCTTGACGCGGCCCCCAGGCAACGTCGACTGATCAGATATCAGTGTGCCAGAAAGTGTGGTCGCGTGTCTCCAGAAGCGCAAACTCGTGCGGCGCCGGCGCCGGGGCCACGAGGCCGACCGCGCGGCACGCGTTCGGGTTGTCGAATTTGCCGATCAGCTGCGACTCCGTGAGCTGGCAAACTTCTCCACCACGTCGGCGGCCTTGACGACGCTTTCGGCGGGTTTGGTCATGTGCCGGGCGATCTCTCGCGCGCGCACGCCGTAATCCGGGTCGAGTATCCGGCGCAGATCCGTCAACAGCGTTTCCCGGGTGGTGGCCGAAAACCGGCGCGTGGCACCGACTTTCAGCCGCTTGAGCTGGGCCCCCCAGATGGTTTGATTGGCGTCCATCGAGAGGATCAGCGTCGGGACCCCGGCCCGCAGGCTAGCCGCCGTGGTGCCGGAGCCGCCATGGTGTACGACCGCGCGGCAGGCGGGAAAGACCGCGGCATAATTCACCGCGCCCACCACCTTGACGTGCTCGGGAAGTCGCACCTCGCTGAAATCGCTCCAGCCCGCGCAAATCAGCGCGCGTTC
>NZ_LZJM01000104.1:0-899 GCF_001667665.1 Mycobacterium sp. E342 | reverse complement strand
CCCGTGCTGTACTGTGCTGACACCGACGTACTTGGTTCTGAATTCATGCTGATGGGCGTCGTCGACGGATTCACGCCCGGTTTCGACTTGCCCGAGCCGTTCGCCGGCGATCCCGAATTGCGGCACGACTTGGCCATGGCCTACGTCGACGGACTGGTCCACCTGGCCGCGGTGGACTGGCGACGGCGCGGTCTGGCTGACCTTGGCAAGCCCGAGGGATTTCTGGAGCGTCAAGTGCCACGATGGCTCGCCCAGCTGGAGCGCTACGGTACCCGCGATCTCCCCGAACTCGACTTCCTCGCCAACTGGCTTTCCGCCAACACCCCGACCATGAGCCCGGCCGCGGTCATCCATGGCGACTACAGCCCATTCAATGTGATGGTTGCCCCGCAGCCGCCGGCCCGCTTGGCCGCAATCGTCGACTGGGACACCGGCACCATCGGCGATCCGCTGCTCGATATTGGGCACCTGCTCGCGCGGTGGACCGAGCCCGGTGAAGATCCGATCATCACCGAACAGGCGGGCGGCTCGGCCGGCTACCCGAGTCGTCAGCAGCTGGCGGACCGATACGCCAACCTCAGCGGACGGGACCTCACCGCGCTGCCCTACTACCAGGCTCTGGCGTTGTTCAAGCTGGCCGTGATCCTGGAGGGGTCGCACGCTCGGCAGGTCAAGGCGGGCATCGACCCGGACCGAACCGACATGGGACCTCGGGTGATTCGCCTGCTCGCCGGGGCCGCGGAGTTCGCCCGCGGGCAGCGCAAGTGAGGTCGCGCGCATGACCGAACCACTCACCGAGCGACGCCGACGACTCGTGCGCGACGACATCGGCCGTACCGCTATCGCGTTGTTCGCTGAGCGCGGTTTTGACACGGTTACTGTAGGCGACATCAGCGCCG
>NZ_LZJM01000103.1:0-47143 GCF_001667665.1 Mycobacterium sp. E342 | reverse complement strand
GGAAGGGCCACCTCGGCGAGCACCGTGCCCGCGTCCACGTCGCCCACGAGCGCCGCGGCCAGGCCCGAGAATGCCGTGCCGTATTGAATCCCGATGGCGTCGAAGGCCTTTCGCAATTCGGCGCCGTCCATGCCGGACGGGTGATCGGCGATCAGGGTGGTCATGTCATGGGCGGCCGGCCGCCCCAGCCCGTCGCCGTCCGCTTCCTCGACGGCATGCAGGACCGCGCCCGCCCGGCGCACGCGTTCGCCCTCGTCGTGGGTGTCCACCGTGAACTCGAGGACCGCGGGCGCGACTACCGACGCCGCCGAGGACGCCCGCGTCCGGTCGTCCAGCAACAGCGTCTGCTCGAACGTGACGTCGCGGACCTCGCAGCGTTCGCCGAAAACCGCGCGCGCGGCGGCCAGCGCCATCTCGCAGTAGGCGGCGCCGGGCAGCGCGGCCACGTGGTGGATCCGGTGGTCGCCGAGCCAGGGGTGCGCCTCGGTGCCGATGTCCCCCTGCCAGACGTGGCGCTCGGGTTCCTCGGGCAGGTGCACGTGCGCGCCCAGCAGCGGATGGACGGCCTGGACCGAGGCGCCCTGCGCCTGCTCCTTGGCCTCGCGGCTGAGCATCAGCCTGCGATGCGTCCAGGCCGGGAGCGGGGCGTCCACCAAGCGCCCGGTGGGGTACTGCACCGAGAAATCCACCGCGGCGCCGGCGCTGTGCACGTCGGCGACGAAGCCGCGCAACCCGGCCGGCATCTCCTGCTCGCGGCGCACGGCGGCGAGCGCCGCGATGGGCATGTCCAGGCTGCCGGCGTTCTGCTCGACGGCGTGGGTGAGCAGCGGATGCGGCGACAGTTCCCCGAAGACGCGGTAGCCATCCTTGAGGGCGGCCTGCACGGCCGCCGCGAATCGCACTGTGTAGCGCAGGTTTTCGGCCCAGTAGTCGCCGGTGAACGACGGCCGTTCGCGTGGGTTCCACAGCGTCGCCGAGTAGTAGGGGACCTGCGGTTCGCCGGGCTCGAGCCCGGCGAGCGCCTCGAGGAGCTCGTCGAGGATCGGTTCCACTTGCGGCGAGTGCGAGGCCACGTCCACCGCCACCTCGCGCGCCATCACGTCCTGCTCCTGCCAGGCGGTGACCAGGTCGCGGATTTCCCGCGCGTCGCCGCCGACGACCGTCGACGTCGGCGAGGCGACCACGGACAGGACGACGTCGGAGATCCCGCGAATGGACAGCTCCGACAACACCTGCTGGCCGGGCAGTTCCACCGACGCCATGGCGCCGCTACCCGCGATCCGCGCCATCAGTTTCGAGCGACGGCAGATGACGCGCACCCCGTCGTGCAGCGTCAGCCCGCCGGCGACCACCGCGGCCGCCGATTCACCGAGCGAATGCCCGATGACGGCGCCGGGGCGCACGCCGTAGGACTTCATCGTCTCGGCCAGCGCGACCTGCATCGCGAAGATCGTCGGCTGCACCCGGTCGATGCCGGTCACCACCTCGGGCGCCGACATGGCCGTGGTGACCGAGAACCCCGATTCCGCGACGATCAGCGGCTCCAACTCGGCGATGGTCGCGGCGAAGACCGGCTCCCTGGCCAGCAATTCGGCACCCATCCCCGGCCACTGCGACCCCTGCCCGGAAAACACCCAGACCGGCCCGAGGTCGTCCTGCCCGACGGCGTGTTCGTAGGGGATGTCACTGCCGGCGACGTCGCGCAGGGCCGCGCTGAGCTCGCCGAAGCTGCCGGCCGAGACCACCGTCCGCACCGGCCGGTGCGCGCGGCGGCGCGCCAGGGTGTAGCCCAGATCCCGCAGGCCGGCGCTCCCGGCCGCGCCGGCGTGCTCGTCCACCCAGTCCGCGAGCCGGGCGGCCGTGACCCGCAGTTGCTCCGCGGACGTGGCCGATACCGGGAACAACAGCGAGCCGTCGCTGTTGTGCGCGGGAGCCCGTTCCGGCGCCTGCGCTGGTGCTTCTTCCAACACGGCGTGCACGTTGGTGCCCGACATGCCGTAGGACGACACCGCGGCGCGACGCGGGTGCCGGCCGTCGGTGGGCCAGGGGGTGTCGGCCTGCGGCACGAACAGTTCGGTCTTGACCTGCGCCATCTCGTCGGGCAGGCGGGTGAAGTGCAGGTTGCGCGGGATCATGCCGTGCTGCAGCGCGAGGATCGCCTTCATCAGGCCCAGCGGCCCGGAGGTCGACTGCAGGTGGCCGAAGTTCGTCTTCACCGAACCCAGCGCGCAGGGCCCCTCGGTGCCGTACACGGCGGCCAGGCTCGAGTATTCGATCGGGTCCCCGACCGGGGTGCCGGTCCCGTGCGCCTCGACGAAGCCGACGGTCGCCGCGTCGATCCCGGCGGTATCCAGGGCCTTCCGGTAGACGGCCACCTGGGCGGTTTCCGAGGGCGCCGCGATGTTCACGGTGCGGCCGTCCTGGTTGGCGGCGGTGCCGCGCACCACCGCCAGGATGCGATCGCCGTCGCGGTGCGCGTCGTCGAGCCGCTTGAGCAGCAGCATGACGCAGCCCTCGCCGGACACGAATCCGTCGGCGTCGGCGTCGAAGGCGTGGCAGCGGCCGGTCGGCGACAGCATGCCCTGCAGGGAGCCGGAGACGGACTTGCGCGGTTCCAGCGTCACGGCGACGCCACCGGCCAGGGCGAAGTCGCTCTCACCGCCGGCCAGGCTGCCGCACGCCTGGTGCACGGCCATCAGGCCCGACGAGCACGCGGTGTCCACGGTGACCGCCGGGCCGTGCAGACCCAGCGTGTAGGCGACGCGGCCCGACGCGAAGGCGTTGCTGGTACCGGTGAATCCGTACGGCCCCTCGGCGGCACCGCAGTCGGCGGACAACAGCTCGTAGTCGCCGTGCGTCAGCCCGACGAAGACCCCGGTCTGCGAGTGTGACAACCGCGCGGGGTCGAGCCCCGCGTGCTCGATGGCGTCCCAGGACGTCTCCAGCAGTAAGCGGTGTTGCGGGTCGATCGCGGTGGCCTCCCGCTCGGTCATACCGAAGAAGTCGCAGTCGAAGCCGCCGACGTCGTCCAGGAAGGCGCCCCACCGCGTTACCGAGCGGCCGGGCACCCCGGGTTCGGGGTCGTAGTACAGGTCGGCGTCCCATCGGTCGGCCGGGATCTCGCCCACGAAATCGGCGCCGCGCAACAATGCTTCCCACAGCTGTTGTGGAGAATCGATCCCACCGGGAAGCCGGCAGGCCATACCGATGACAGCAACGGGTGCGGCGGTTGCGGCACGCAATGTGCAGTCCCCTGTTCTCCCCCAACGGCGTTGCCAGTCGTGCGGCCGCCAGCTTACCGACCCTCACTTCATCGACGCTCGGCTCATCGCCCTGATCACCGTTTCCGGCCGCATCGGGTGCGCGGCCCGGCCCTTTCACCCGGAACCCCGGGCGCGACCTGCACGCGACGAAACCCCCTGCTTGCCAGAGCAATTCGCGAGGTAGGGGAAAGATGTCCGCGGTACGGCGCTCGTCAGCGCGGACATTTGCCCGCGGTGCGGCTAATCCGCTGCTTGGCGCAGCATTACGCTTAGCTGCTCTCTTCGGATTCGCCGGAGTCGACGGCCTTCGCGGGGTCCTCGATCACGCAATACACCGGATCCACCATCGATATGGGACGGTTGCCGGTCTGGCGGGCCTTCCCGGTGAGGCGCAATAGCTGGCCGGGCTGAATGTCGGCGCCCCCATGGCCGGGTCGGAAGGTGACCGTCATTTCCCCGCTGTTGTCCCCGACGACCACCTGCCGGAGGGTCCGCCCGCGGTCGGTGACGTCTTCGACCTCATTGACCCGGCCTTCGACGGTGGCGCGCTGCCCCGAGATCAGCCCGGCCACCAGGATCACCGATGCCGGCCGCTCGGGATGCTCGTAGGAGTCCATCTTCTCGTCCTCCCCCTTGGACACCCAGGCTTCGAGCTTGTCGATCTCCTGCGCGATCCGCTGTTCGAAGGTGTCGGGGTAGGCCTCCTTGATGCGCGATTCCACGTCGTAGGGCACGATCGTCGCCGCCGCATCGGGGATCAGGCTGACCGCGCTGGAGATCTTGTCCGCGGTGCGGTCGTGCAGCAGCCGGCCCAGCAGGCGCCCGAAGGTCCGGCGCGGCAACAGCACGGTCACGTTGGTGCGCGGTAGTTCCTCGCGCGCCTTGGCGACCAGTAGCTGCGCTGCCCGGATGATCCGCCGGTCCGGGCAGTCGACGACCCGCAGCGGGGTGTCGAGACCGAAGTGATCCCAGCGCTTTCGCAGTTGTGCCGCGTGGGCAGGGTCGACCATGAAGTGCACGGCGGTCAGCTCGTCGGCCCGCAGGCCCCTGCCGTAGCGCAACGCTTCGATCACCGCCAGGTCGACCGAGTCGACGAACACGAACACCCGGTGCCGCGCGTACTTCACCAACTCCGGGCGGTCGGTGCGGAACATCTCGAGAATGGCCGCCTCGGCGCGGTATTCGCGGTTGAGCCGCATGAGCACGAACACCAGCGAGGGGAAGACGACGACCACCAGCCACGCGCCCTCGGTGAATTTGGCCACCGCGAAGATGCCCACCACGATCGTCGACAGGATCGCCGCGGACAGGTTGATGGCCAGGCGGCGCCGCCATCCCGGCTCCCGGTGTGTCAGATGGTGTTTGGTCATCCCGTAGCCGGCCATCGAGAACCCCGTGAACACGCCGATCGCATAGAACGGGACCAGCGCGTTGACCGAGCCGCCGGTCACCACCAGCAACAGCACCGACAGCGCCGTCAGGGTGATGATGCCGTTCGAGAAGACCAGCCGGTGGCCGCGTTTGGTGAGCTGTCGCGGCAGGAAGCGGTCCTCGGCAACGAAACTGGCCAGCGCCGGGAAGCCGTTGAAGCTGGTGTTCGCGCCGGTGAACAGGATCGCGGCCGTCGCGGCCTGGACCAGAATGTAGAAGACGTTGCCGACGATGCCGTTGCCGAAGACGGCGCGGCCGATCTGCGACAGCACCGACGGGTACTCGGTGAGATACGGCGTGGCGTGCGTGACGTGGGCGAGGTAGGCGACGCCGGCCAGCAGCAGGCCGAGGATGGTGGCCATCGCGGTGAGCACGCGGCGCGCGTTGCGGCCCTGAGGCTTTCGGAAGTAGTCGACCGTGTTGGAGATGGCCTCCACCCCCGTCAGCGACGAACCCCCGTTGGCGAACGCGCGCAGCAACACCAAGATCGTGGCGCCCAGCACCAAACCGTTGCCCTGGTGCACCGGCACGGTTCCCGCCATGTGCGCGGGATCGTAGATCGGAAGGTTCCCGATGGCTGCACGAATCACACCGACCACGATGGTCAGGCCGACCATGGCGACGAAGGCATAGGTCGCCAGCGCGAACGGCAGGCCCGCTTCCTTCAGGCCACGCAGGTTCGCGTAGCAGATGCCAAGCACCACAACAACGGTGAGTTCGAGGCTGTACGGGCCCAGTGCGGGGATCGCCGACACCACCGCCACCGTCCCGGCCGCCGACTGCACCGCGACGGTCACCACGTAGTCGATCAACAGCGCCGCGGCGGCGATTTGCGCCACCCGGGGCCCGAAGTTGTCGCGCGCGACGATGTAGGAACCGCCCGCCCGGGTGTAGGCCATCACCACCTGTCGGTACGAGGCGGCCACCAGGACCAGGATGAGCAGGATGACACCGGTGATCGGAAGCAACAGCAGGAAGGCCGCCAGGCCGGCATGCGGCAGCAGTTCGATCAGAATCTGCTCCGGGCCGTAGGCCACGGATGAGACTGCGTCCGGCGAAAGCGCGCCCAGGGCAACCGGATTCGACAACTTTTCGGAAGCGATGTCCTCGGTGATCAGCGGCTTACCCAGGAACACACGCTTGACGACGTCCCCGACCGAAAGGGGGATGCGCAGCTTGCCGGCCGAAGTCGTCACCACCACCGTCCTTAACCTGAGCGGGCGAAACACCTTCGATGCATTGTGCACGCCAGGGGCCGCCGTCGTGGCAGCTGGTCGATTTCGGCTAGGCGAGATCGCCCGCCTCCTCCTCGCGCCGCCAGGCGGCGCGCATCGTCACCGGGCTAGGCGAGCCGCTGCACGGCGGCGGCGATCCGCTCGTCGGTCGCGGTCAGCGCGACGCGCACGTGCTGTGCGCCCCCCGGGCCGTAGAAGTGGCCGGGCGCCGCGAGGATGCCGCGTTCGGCCAGCCACGCAACGCTGTCCGCGCAGGGCTCGCCACGGGTGGCCCACAGATAGAGGCCCGCTTCGGAATGGTCGACGGTGAATCCGGCCGAGCGCAGCGCCGGTAGCAGGGCCGCCCGCCGCCGCTCGTACCGCTCCCGCTGCACCCGCTCGTGGGCGTCGTCGTCCAGCGCGGCGACCATCGCCGCCTGCACCGGCGTCGGCACCATCATCCCGGCGTGCTTGCGCACCGCCAGCAGCTCGGCCACCAGCTCGTGGTCTCCCGCCACGAATCCGGCCCGGTAACCGGCCAGCGACGAGCTCTTCGACAGCGAGTGGATCGCGAGCAGCCCGCTATGGTCGCCGTCGCAAACCGAGGGATGCAGGATCGACAGCGGTTGGGCCTCCCAGCCCAGGCCCAGGTAGCACTCGTCGGAGGCCACCACGGCGCCCCGGTCGCGCGCCCAGCCGACCACTTTGCGCAGGTGGTCGACGCCCAGCACGCGACCGGTCGGGTTGCTCGGGGAGTTCAGGTAGACCAGCGCCGGCGATCGCGGGCCCACCTGCGTCAACGAATCCGCGCGCAGCACCTGCGCGCCGGCCAGCCGGGCCCCGACGTCATAGGTCGGATACGCCAGCTCGGGCACCACGATCACGTCGGCGGGCCCCAGCCCCAGCAGGGTCGGCAGCCAGGCGATGAGCTCCTTGCTGCCGATCACCGGCAGCACGTCGACCTCGCTCAAGCCGGTGATGCCGAAGCGGCGGGCCAGCGCGGCGACCACCGCTTCGCGCAGGCGCGGGGTGCCGGCGGTGGCCGGATACCCGGACGCGGACCCCGCGGCGGCGAGCGCGTCGGAGATCACCGGCGCGACCGGGTCGACCGGAGTGCCGACCGACAGGTCGACGATCCCGTCGGGATGGGAACCGGCCCGCGCCTTCGCGTCGGCCAGGGTGTCCCAGGGGAACTCGGGCAGGGACGCCGAAACCCGCCCGCGGGGGGCGCGCGGCCTCACCGCGGGCTCATGCAGCCCGGGCCCGCTCAGTCGCCCTCACCCTGCGGCGGCAGGTCCTTGACTGCCTGCGGGTCGTTCTCGGTCATGCCGACCTTGGCCGCACCGCCCGGCGAGCCCAGCTCGGTGAAGAAGTCGGCGTTGATCTGCGTGTACTGGCTCCACTGCTCGGGCACGTCGTCTTCGTAGTAGATCGCTTCGACGGGACATACGGGCTCGCAGGCCCCGCAGTCGACGCACTCATCGGGGTGGATGTACAGCATCCGCGTGCCCTCGTAGATGCAATCGACCGGGCACTCCTCGATACACGCCTTGTCTTTGATGTCGACACAGGGCTCGGCGATCGTGTAGGTCACAGACGTCTCCTCCATGTACTGCTTTTGGTGTGGGCTGCTCTTCGGCTCGCGGCCGGCGCGTCCGGCCGTCTCAGGCAAAAGCTTTCGGTTACTGATACTAGACGTTGCACATACACGTCAACCACTTGGCACGCCCGTTAAATTGACGATTTAAGACTGCCAGTCTCGGGCCCCGCGACCGGGGGTCGTTTCGCCGAGGGCGAACTGTCGCCTCGGGCCACTGACCTGCACAAAGTCACGCTCCGGCGGCGCCCGCCGATAGTCTTTGCGATGGAAGCATGCTCGCGGCGCCTGGTAACCTCGACGTCAGACGGCAGCCGCTGGCAGATGTCGTCGCCTTTATAGCGGTGCATTAATCGGGGAAGGTGTCCACACATGAGGCTGTCGTTGACCAAATTGACCGTTGCCGTCGGTAGTGCGGCCGTCGCGTTGACCGCCGGCGCGGGAATCGCGTCCGCGGATCCGTCGGACGCGATCATCAACACCACCTGCAACTACGGGCAGGTGATCGCGGCGCTCAACGCCACCGACCCGGCGGCCGCCGCGCAGTTGAACAGCTCGCCGATGGCGCAGTCCTACATCCGCAGCTTCCTGGCCTCGCCGCCGCCGAAGCGTCAGCAGATGGCCCAGCAGATCCAGGCGATGCCGTCGGCGATGAAGTACTACGACGACATCAACCAGGTCGCGGTCACCTGTAACAACTTCTGAGCCGGCGCGGTTCAGTAACCGCTGAGCAGGCCGCGCACGCGGCCTAGCGTTTCCGGTCCGACGCGGCTGCAAATTCGGGACGGGTCTGCGGGCCTGCGCCCCCAGAGCAGCAGGACGCGGGCGGCGGGGTCGGTTTCCAGCGTGGCGGGGCCTTCGGGCTCGGCGAGTTCGATGGTGGTGCGGTCGGCTTCGGCGCCGAGCACGACGTCGTCGGTGTCCGGGGCCCGCAGCCGCGCCGCGATGCGCTCGCCCGGCCGAAGCCCCTTGGCTCCCTTGGCCAGCAGCGGTTTGCCGACGGCGACGACGCTGTGGGTGGTCATCCACGGCTCGGCCAGCCCGGCCTGGAAGGTCGCCGGGAGATCGGGGTCCCCGGTGATGTCCCACCCGTGCAGCACGAGCTCTTCGCGCATGTGTTCGGCGAACCAGGGCACCTTCATGGTGCGGCCCGTCCATGCGACGTCGGTGTCCTGAGGCACGTCGTCGGCCGCCTCCGCGATCCGGTTCAGGGTGGCCATCCGGTCGAACAGCGCGTCCCACAGGTCCGCGTCGTTCAGGTTGCGCAGTGGTCCCTCGCGTTCCTCGAAGCCCCGGGTGCCGACGGGTTCGCTGTCCAGGTGGGCGGCCAGCACCCGGGCGATCTCCTCGGCGTTTCCGGCCTGATGGACGACGATGTCGCGCACCGTCCAGGCCTCACACCAGGTGCCAGAATCGGGCCGGCGCCGCTGCACCGCGTCTACGAACGGCCGCCACTCGGGGAACCGGTCGTCATCGATCTGTCGGTTCACGGCGTCGGGTATACCCGCCGCCACGGGCTGCTAAGCGGCCCGCGGGGCGTAGGTTGTGGTGCGTTGGCGCGCCGGGCGCCCGATCCCCTCGGCGATCGCGGTCAGCTCCTCGACGGTCTTGGCCGACCCGTGCTCGGACCCGGCCATCCGCGAGATGGTCTCCTCCATCAGCGTGCCGCCCAGATCGTTGGCGCCGCCGTTGAGCATCACCTGGGTGCGCTCGACACCCAGCTTCACCCAGCTGGTCTGAATCTGGGATATGCGGCCGTGCAACATGATTCGCGCCAACGCGTGCACGGCCCGGTTGTCTCGATGGGTGGGGCCGGGGCGCGCCGCGCCGGCCAGATACAACGGCGAACTCTGGTGCACG
Source organism: Mycobacterium sp. E342 (assembly GCF_001667665.1). Taxonomy (NCBI): domain Bacteria; kingdom Bacillati; phylum Actinomycetota; class Actinomycetes; order Mycobacteriales; family Mycobacteriaceae; genus Mycobacterium; species Mycobacterium sp. E342. Next base: position 37,778 of record NZ_LZJM01000103.1, on the reverse strand, counting down.
AACGGCAACGGCACGAACTCGGTGAACCCGCCGGTGCGGTCCTGGATCCCGCGCAGTACGTTGAGGTGGGCGACCCAGTGCCGCGGGCTGTCCACGTGCCCGTACATCATCGTCGACGAGGACCGCAGGCCCACCTCGTGCGCGGTGGTCACGATGTCGATCCATTCCGAAGTCGGCAGCTTGCCCTTGGTCAGCACCCAGCGCACCTCGTCGTCCAGGATCTCGGCCGCGGTGCCCGGGATGGTGTCCAGCCCGGCCTCGCGCAGGCTGATCAGCCACTCGCGCACGCTCAGCCCGCTCTTGGTGACGCCGTTGGCGATCTCCATCGGAGAGAAGGCGTGCACGTGCATGGACGGCACCCGCGCCTTGACGGCGCGCACCAGGTCGGCGTAGCCGGTGACCGGCAACTCCGGGTCGATCCCGCCCTGCATGCACACCTCGGTGGCGCCTTCGACGTGCGCCTCCCACGCGCGGTCGGCCACCTCGTCGGTGGACAGCGAATACGCGTCGGCGTCGCCCTTGCGCTGCGCGAACGCGCAGAACCGGCACCCGGTGTAGCAGATGTTGGTGAAGTTGATGTTGCGGTTCACCACGAACGTCACGTCGTCGCCCACCGTGTCGCGGCGCAGCGAGTTCGCCAGCGCGGCAACGGCTTCCAGTGCTGGTCCGTCCGCGGTGGCCAGCGCCAGGTACTCGCCGTCGGTGCAGCCGGCGGGATCGCGCTCGGCGGCCCGCAGCGCGGCGAGCACGTCGGTGTCTAGGCGTTCTGGCGCTTTGGCGCCTTGGACGGTCAGCTCGTGCACGTGCGCGCGGATCGATTCCCAGTCGCCGAAGGCGCTGTCCAGATCGCTGCGGGCTTCGGTGGCGCGGCCCTCGGTGTCGATCGCCGCGTTGAGGTCGGTCCGCCCGGCGGACGCGACGTCGTCGGGCTCCTGCCAGGGCAGGCCCACCGGATTGATGTCGCGGGCCAGGCCGGTCGTCGGGTCGGCCAGCGCCAGCACGTGCCCCCGCACCCGCGGGTCGATCCACGCCGCCCCCGCCTGCACGTACCTGGGCTGGGCGGTGAGTCGCTGCACGAGTTCGTATCCGGCCTCGGCGGTGATGTCGGCCAGGTCGTCGAGCGCGGGCCACGGCCGCTCGGGGTTGACGTGATCGGGGGTCAGCGGCGACACCCCGCCCCAGTCGTCCACCCCGGCCGCCACCAGCGCCAGGCACTCGTCGCGGGACACCAGATTGGGGGGCGCCTGGATGCGCATGCCGGGACCGAGCACCAACCGCGCGACCGCCACCGTCGCCAGGTAGTCGTCGATCCCGGCGTCGGGAACGGCGGCCATCGCGGTGTGCTCCTTGGCCCGGAAGTTCTGCACGATCACTTCCTGAACGTGCCCGAACTCCTTGTGCGACTTGCGAATCGCGTGCAACGTGTCGGCCCGCTCGGTCAGCGTCTCCCCGATCCCGACCAGCAGCCCGGTGGTGAACGGAATCGACAGCCGGCCCGCGTCGGTGAGCGTGCGCAGCCGTACCGCCGGGTCTTTGTCCGGACTGCCGTAGTGCGCAAGACCTTTCGTTTCGAACAGCCGCCGCGAGGTCGTCTCGAGCATCATGCCCATTGACGGCGCCACCGGCTTCAGCCGGGCCATCTCCGACCAACTCATCACGCCGGGGTTCAGGTGCGGCAGCAGTCCGGTCTCTTCGAGCACCCGGATGGCCATGGCCCGCACGTAGGACAGCGTGGAGTCATATCCCCGTTCGCCGAGCCATTCTCCCGCCTCCGGCCACCGATCCTCGGGCCGGTCACCGAGTGTGAAAAGCGCTTCCTTGCAACCGAGTTCGGCGCCGCGACGGGCGATGTCGAGGATCTCGTCGGGCTCGAGATACATGCCCGCCCCCTGCGCGCGCAGCTTGCCGGGCACGGTGACGAAGGTGCAGTAGTGACACGTGTCGCGGCACAGGTGGGTGACCGGGACGAACACCTTGCGCGAATAGGTGATGGGCAACCCGCCGCCCGGGCCGCGCCGGCCCGCCGACGCCAATCCGGCGTCGCGTACCCGCGCGGCGCTGGCGCACAGATCCGCGAGGTCCTCGCCGCGCGCGGTCATCGCAACGGCCGCCTCATCGACATTGAGCGCGACACCGTCTCGAGCGCGGCGCAACACCCGCCGAAGCGCCGACGCGTTGGTCTTCGGGGGAATCACAGGATTAGGAAGAGCGGTAGGCTCCTCGCCCGGAGTCAGCGGCACCTTCGTGTAACTTCCCCACGATCGAAATTCATCCGCGTGTCCCAACATGTGAAATTTTCTTCCGACCCGTCCGGGCCCCGTCTGCGCAACAGTCAACAGTAGCGGCAGGGCCATACCGCCGAGCGGGGACGTCCCGGCCCCCGTGCCGGCGAGAACGTCAGTGCCGGTGGCCGCGTCGCCACAACACCCAGAACGGCGGCCCGACACCGAGCACGATCAGCAGCAGGGCCCCATAGGCCATCAGGCCGCGACCCCCCAGGATGACGTCGTCGGCCGGGCCGCCCATGCTGATCACCGCCACCGTGAACAGCCACGTCCACAACGGCAGCGCGGCCAGCCGCGACGACGTGGTCCACCGCCCGGCGGCCCACACCAGCGCGGCGTTGACCAGGCCGGAGATCAGGCCGCTGATGGGAAACGGGACCGCCCCGATGTAGGAAGGCAGCAGCAGGGCCCCGGCCAGTGCGGAGAGGACCCCGTCGACGGCGAGCAGCGCCAGGACGACGAACCGGATCGCGGGGTCGGTCGCGCCGGCGTCCTCGAGGGACGCGGCGCGCGGCTCGGTTGCGGTCAGGTCGGAACGCTGTCGATGTTGGAGAGTATCGAGCCGATCACCCACTGCAGGCTGTCGAGTCGGTCCTGCCAATGCTGCTGATTAGGGTCCAGGTCGGGGTCCATACGAAATCCTTCCGTGGCTGCCTGATTGGCAAGCCTACCGCGTGCCGGCCGCGGTGAAACCAAGCCCCGCAAGCAGATCTGTTTCCCAGCCGCGCTCGTCGCGCTCCCCCGCCGTGCCGGCGGCCAGCACGTAGTGTTCCTCGGCCAGGATCGGCAGCGCCATGTTGTTCGACAGGGCGCAGGCCCGGCCGGTGGGCCCGACGACCACCTGGGTGGCGTGCGCGGCGAGCGCCGCCCTCTTCGCCGCCCACGCCTGAGGGGCGGGTTCGACGACGGCGTCGATGTCGGCGTCCGCATACCCGAAGCCGAACTCTTCCTCCGGCGCAATGCTCCACTCCGGCAGCAGATCCTCGTCGCCCAGGGCGTGCAGGCCCGCCATGAAGGCGCGCGTCGCGAACACCGACCAGTAGAACTTCGGCACGGTCCACGGCTCGCCGGGGAAGTCGCCGGAGCCGGCGGCCGCCACGGCGGCGGTGGTGACGGCGTGGGTGTGGACGTGGTCGGGGTGGCCGTAGCCGCCACCGGGGTCGTAGGTCACGACCACGTGGGGGCGCTGCTCGCGAATGACGGCCACCAGCGCGCCGACGGCCTCCCGCTCGTCGGCGTCGATGAACCGCCGGCGCCGCCGCCCGGGTGTGCCCTGCATGCCCGAGTCGCGCCAGCGCCCCGCGCCGCCCAGGTAGTGGGGCGCGCCCACGCCCAGCGCGCGCAGCGCCTCGGTGAGCTCGCCAATGCGGTAGCCCCCCAACTGATCCGCGCGATCGACGGCCAGTTCGGCCCAGCGATCGCCGATGATTTCGCCCTCCTCGCCGAGCGTGCAGGTGACGACGCGGACCTCCGCCCCGCGCGCGGTGTAGTGGGCGATGGTGGCGCCGTTGCTGAGGCTCTCGTCGTCAGGATGGGCGTGGACGAACAGCAGCCGTGGAGTCTCAGGCATGGACGCACAGTACCCCCCGGCCGGTCAGCGGTCTCGTCGCAGCCGATAGGAACGCATACGGCTACTATCGAGGGATGCCGCAGCTCACCCAGACCGCCCCGGCCGGCAGCCGGAGCCGCCGACGGGGCGAGGTCCTCGAACGGGCGCTCTACGAGGCCACCCTGGCCGAACTCGCCGAAGTCGGCTACGGCGGGCTGACGATGGAGGGCATCGCGGCGCGCGCCCAGACCGGCAAGGCGGCCCTGTACCGGCGCTGGACCACCAAGTGCGAGCTGGTGCACGCCGCGCTGGTCCACACCCTGCCCCCCTTGCCCGAGGCCCGCCCGGGTCGTTCGGCCCGGGAGAACCTGCTGACGGTGTTCACCGCCCACCGCGACGTGTGCGCCGGCAAGACCGCCTTTCCCGGAATGGCGACCGTGAACCAGCTGCTGCACGAACCCGAGATGCGCGCCATCTTCGCCGACGCCGTGGTGGCGCCCCGCCTGCAGATCGTCGAATCGATCCTGCAGGCCGCCGTCGCGGAGGGCGACCTGGATCCGGAGATGATCACCCCGCTGACCGCGCGCATCGGCCCGGCGCTGATCAATCAGCATTTCCTGCTGACCGGGTCGCCGCCGAACCGCCGCGAGCTGGCGCTCATCGTCGACACCGTGATACCGCCGCGACGGGCGAGCGCCACCTTCGAATAGCGGGCCGACGGGGACCGCTCAGGGGCCCGTCTTGATCCACTGGCCGGCGTCGCCGACGATGCCGACCGGCACCGCGCCCGTGAGACTGACGTTTTGCACGCTCGGGCCGGCCGCCACGATCGTGGTGTCCTGCAGGATCGGCAGCACGGTGGACATGTTCCACAGTCGCGGCTCGACCGCGGTGATCACGTCGTTGATGTTCTTGGTGCCGTTGAGCGCGGCGTCGATGTTCGACTGCACGCTGCGATCGCAGATCCCGGTGAGGTTCGACGGCGCCTGCACCAACGCGTTGGGGTCCGCCGGGCGGCTGGGCGGGGTCGACGTCGGCGTGGTGGCCGAGGTTCCCGGCCCGGTGGTCTTGGGTCCGGCCGAGGTGCTCGTCGGCCCCGTGGGCGTCGGCACCTGCGTCGCCTGCAGCGCCGGGCAGCCGTACCGCGACGCCAACCGCGTCGCCAGGTTCCCACCCGCCTGGTGCCAGCCGATGATCGCGTCCACCTGGTTGTTGTTCAGCGCGTCGCGATACAGCGTCACCGGGTCCAGCGCCAGCACGCTGGCGGCGATGCCGACGTTGCGCAACTGGTCGGCCGCGGTGTTGGCGACCGCGACGGACGTCGGGTCGTTGGCCGCCACGCCGATGACCAGCGACAGCTGCTGGCCGTCCTTGCTGATGCGGCCGCGGATGACCTCCGGCGGGCCGCTGTTCGCCGGTGTCGGCGCCGGCGACCCCGACGCGTTGCCCTCCACCTTGTAGCCCGAGCCCTCCAGCAACCCCAGCGCCGCCGGCGTCGTCATCGCGGGCGGTGCGGTCGGCTCGTAGCCGGGATCGCTGGGCGCCCGCACCTGGGCCTGGTCCAGTGTGACCGTGTTGTCACTGCCCGCGCCCACCGCCGCCAGCAGGTCGACGTCGAGCAGCCCGAGGACCGCCTTGCGGACCTGGGCGTCGGACAGCTTGGGCTCGTTGGCGCGCAACGTCAGCTGCATCACCCGGGGCGTCACGATGCGGGCGGTGCGCACGTCGGGGATGGCAGACAACTGCGCGAAGGCCGCCGACCCGCCGTGCACCTGGGCCACCTGGGTGTCGCCATTGCGGACCGAATCGGCCAGCGCCGCCGGCGCGCCCGCCCGCCGGAAGAGAATGAGCGCGGGTTTGGCCGGTGTTCCCCAGTAGCGGTCGTTGCGGGCCAGCAGGATCTCGTCGCGCTGCGGATCGATGCTCTCCACCCGGAATTGGCCGCCGGTGACCGGGAGCGCGCGGGCCAACCCGGCCGCGAACCCGCCCGGCACATCCTTGACGATGTGCGCCGGGAGGATGTTGCTGAACAACTCTTTCCAGGACGGATACGGCTGGGCGAAGGTGACCACCGCCTGCTTGCCGCCCTCCAGCGACTGCACGCCGGTGATGAGGTCGTAGCCGGCCGGATCGACGACGCCGGGCTGGCTGACCATCTGCCGCCACAGGTACCAGAAGTCGTCGGCGCCGATCGGCGCGTTGTCGGTCCACTGCGCCTCCGGCCGGATCTTGTAGGTCACCGTGAAGGGGTTCTCGTTGGTGACTTCGGCGGCCTCCAGCAGGGTCGGGTCCATTTCCCAGCGCGAGCCGGTCGGGGTGCCGGGGTCGGGCACCGGCCGGAACGCGCTGGGCAGCACGAGCGCGCTGATCGCCGCGTTCACCGGCGACAGATCGGACAACAGGTGCGGATTGAAGCCGGCGCCGATCGAGTCGATGCCCATGATGATCTGGGTGGGCCGCGGCGGCGGCGGTGGCGAGTTGTGCGGAGTGTCGGTGCTCTGCGGCGCCGGCGGGGGGTTGACCGTGCACGCCGCCAGCGCCAGCCCGGCCAGCGAGACGACCACGCCGACCGTCACGAAGAAACGGCGCACTCGTCTCGGCATGCCGATCAGGGTAACGAGCAGCCCCCCAACGGCCCGCCCGAGCACGCGCGGTTAACCCCGCGCCTTGGCCCGCGCCCGGCTGCGCCCCCGGGTCGTGGCATCCAGCTCCACCTTGCGCACGCGAACGATCTCCGGGGTCACCTCGACGCATTCGTCCTGCGCGCAGAACTCCATGGCCTGTTCCAGGTCGAGCTCGAGCGGCTTGGCCAGGGTCTCGATGACGTCCGCCGTCGACGACCGCATGTTGGTGAGCTTCTTCTCCCGGGTGACGTTGATGTCGAGATCCTCTGCCCGCGGGTTGATTCCGACGACCATGCCCTCGTAGGTGTCCTGGCCGGGTTCGACGAAGAACTGGCCCCGGTCGGCAAGCTGAATCAGCGCGAACGGCGTGATGGTTCCGGCGCGATCGGAGACCAGCGAACCGGTGTGGCGGGCCCGGATCTCCCCCGCCCACGGCCGGTAGCCGTCGAACACGGCGTTGGCGATCCCGGTGCCGCGCGTGATGGTCAGGAAATCGGTGCGGAACCCGATCAGGCCGCGGCTGGGCACGATGAAATCCATCCGGACCCAGCCTGCGGCGTGGTTGGTCATCTCCTCCATGCGGCCCTTGCGGGCGGCCATCAGCTGGGTGATCGCGCCGACGAACTCTTCCGGGCAGTCGATGGTCATCGCCTCGAACGGCTCATGCAGCTTGCCGTCGATCGTGCGGGTCACCACCTGCGGCTTGCCGACGGTGAGCTCGAAACCCTCGCGGCGCATCTGCTCGACCAGCACCGCCAGGGCGAGCTCGCCGCGGCCCTGCACCTCCCACGCGTCGGGCCGGCCGATGTCGACGACCCGGATCGACACGTTGCCCACCAGCTCCTGGTCGAGCCGGCCGCGCACCATCCGCGCGGTCAGCTTGTGGCCCGATACCTTGCCCGCCAGCGGCGACGTGTTGGTGCCGATCGTCACCGAGATCGCGGGCTCGTCGACGGTGATCCGCGGCAGCGCGTGGGCGTGTTCGGGGTCGGCCAGGGTGTCGCCGATCATGATCTCGGGCAGGCCGGCGACCGCCACGATGTCGCCGGCCACGGCCTCGTCGGTGGGGCTGCGCTCGACGCCCTCGGTGGCGAGCAGTTCGGTGATCTTGGCGCTGGTGATCACGGGCAGGCCGTCGACCTCCCGCATCCAGGCGACCTGCTGGCCCTTGCGCAGTTTGCCGTTGTAGATGCGGATCAGCGCGAGCCGGCCGAGAAACGCCGACGCGTCGAGGTTGGTCACCAACGCCTGTAGCGGCGCCTCGGCGTCACCGGACGGCGCCGGGATGTGCTCCATCAGCACGTCGAACAACGGGTCCAGGTTGTCGCCAGAAGGCACCTCGCCGTTGGCGGGCTGTTCGGTGCTCGCAATGCCGGCCCGGCCGGACGCGTACAGCGTCGGCAGGCCCAGCGCGTGCTCGGCCGCCTTGGCGGCCTCGTCGTCGAGGTCGGAGGCGACGTCGAGCAGCAGGTCGTGGCTGGCCTCCACCACCTCGGCGATGCGCGCGTCGGGCCGGTCGGTCTTGTTGACGACGAGAATCACCGGCAGGTGCGCGGCCAGCGCCTTGCGCAGCACGAACCGCGTCTGCGGCAACGGCCCCTCGGACGCGTCGACCAGCAGCAACACCCCGTCCACCATGGACAGGCCGCGCTCCACCTCCCCGCCGAAGTCGGCGTGCCCGGGAGTGTCGATCACGTTGATGACCGTCACCGTTCCGTCCGGGTTGTGGCGATGCACGGCGGTGTTCTTGGCCAGGATGGTGATGCCCTTTTCTTTTTCGAGGTCACCGCTGTCCAAGATGCGTTCCTGGGTGTCGTCGCCGCGGTGGTGCAGCGCCCCCGACTGCCGCAGCATCGCGTCCACCAGGGTCGTTTTGCCGTGGTCGACGTGGGCGACGATGGCGACGTTACGGAATGGCACGTCGGTGATTGTGGCAGCGGGGGGCATGACAAAGCGAACTGGCAGGCGGGCGAGCGCCCGGTCCGGTGTGCGTCGGGGGCGGCCCGCCGCGGCGTGTCGCCGCCCTGAGCGCACCCGGAAAGCCCTCAGCGCACACCCGGCGGCCGGCCCGCCTACCAGCCCCTTCGGCGGGGCGCCGCGCCGACCAGTTCGCCCTGTCCGGCCTCGTCGCGGCTGCGGTAGACGATGTAGGGCCGGAACAGGTAGGCGACAGGCGCGCTCAAGACGTGCACCAGCCGGGTGAACGGCAGCAGCGTGAACAGCACCATGCCGATCAGCGCGTGCAGCTGGTAGTCCAGCGGCGCGTTGATCATCACTTCGCCGTGCGGTTGCAGGATCCAGATCCGGCGGAACCACAGGCCGACCGTGTAGCGGTAATGGAACTCGCCGCCGTGCGGGCCGGTGCCGATCAGGTCGCAGTACAGGCCCACCACGATGGCCAGCACCAGCACCACATACATCACCTTGTCGCTGCGCGTCGTCGCCATGGACACCGCCGGGCGGGTGAACCGCCGGTAGATCAGCAGCCCGATTCCGGCCAGGGCCCCAAAGCCCGCCAGTGATCCGGCGATGACCGCCTGCAGGTGATAGGCGTGGTCGCTCAGCTTCAACATGTGCGTCACCCGCGGCGGGATGAACAAGCCCATCACGTGCCCGGCGAAAACCGCGAGGATGCCGAAGTGAAACATCGGGCTGGCGATCCGCAGCAGCCGCGACTCGTAGATCTGCGAGGAGCGGGAGGTCCAGCCGAACTTGTCGTAGCGGTAGCGCCACCAGGTGCCGACGATCAACACCGTCAGGGTGACGTACGGCGCGATATCCCAGAACAGTACGTTGCTAAACACTCCGCGCTCCTCCTTCGCGTCGGGGCGGTACCGTCAAGTCAAAGGGTTGCAGCCCAACGGCTTCCGCGGGCGGCCCGGCCTTCGCCAGGCGCTCAGCGCGGCGCACGTCGGAGTCGGTCGCGGCGGGCAGCGTCGCGCACACCGCCGCCACGCTGGGCTCGTAGGGCGACTTCGCGTCGGCGAGGGCGCCGCGCAGCACGTCGATGGGGACCCGGTGCGCGGTCAGCAGCCGCCGCCCCACCTCGGGGTCGACGGTGGCGGCGAACTCGAGCACGACGGGCAGGTGATCGGGCGCCTCGGCGCGCGGCGGCGCCACCCCCGATTGCCGGTAGGCGGTGGCGAACTCCAGCATCTCCCGGCCACGGTTGCGGGTATCCCCGGCGGTCCAGTACGTCAGGTACATCGTGCAGTGGCGCCGCATGTCGAACGTCGCGACGTAGTCCATCGCCGCGGCCATCGGCTCGCGGGCGCGCAGCGCGGCCACGGTCTGGCCGAGCAGCTCCGCCGCGGGCCCGTTGAGGTGAGCGAGCAGCTCCCCGACGGTGCTCAGCCGAGCCGGCAGCTCGTCGTCGGGGTAAGCCAACAGCAACGACGCCGACTGCCACACCAGTCGGTCCTGCAGGGTGTCGGCCCGCCCGCGCCGGCCGGTGAGCAGCTTCACCTCTTCTGCTCTTCGGGAAACATGCCGGCGGGTACCTGGCGCCCGTCCCAGTTGAGCAGGTTCACCCGCCGCCGGCCGTTGCCGTCGGCGGCCGCCTCGCCGCCGGGCCGCTTGAGCGCGTGGAACGTCTCGACGGAGACGGGGACCGGCTCGCCCGACTCGTACATGCCCGGGCCACCGTCGCCCGTCAACGAGCAACCCATGTCCTCGAGGTCACGGGCCTGCGGGGCGAACGCGGTCGGAATGACATACCGCTCTTCGTATTTCGCGATGGCGAGCAGCCGGTACATCTCGTACATCTGCTCCTCGGTCATCCCGACGGAATGCGGTATGTGCGGCTGGGTCTCGCGCCCGAGGTTGATGTCACGCATGTAGGAGCGCATCGCCGCCAGCCGTCGCAGCACGCCCTCGACCACGGCGGTGTCACCGGCGGTGAACAGTTCCGCCAGGTACTGCATGGGGATGCGCAACGCGTCCAGCGCGCCGAACAGGTTGCCCAGCTCTTCCCCGTCGTGACCGTCGCGGCTCACCGCGTCGACGACCGGTGACAGGGGCGGGATGTACCAGACCATCGGCATGGTGCGGTATTCCGGGTGCAGGGGCAGCGCGACCTTGTAGTGATTGATCAACGCGTACACCGGCGAGCGCTGCGCGGCCTCGATCCACTCGTCGGAGATGCCCTCCGCCCGCGCGGCGGCAATCACGTCGGGATCGTTCGGGTCCAACAGGATTCGGCGCTGCGCTTCGTAGAGGTCGGTTTCGTTCTCCACCGAGGCCGCCTCCAGCACCCGATCGACGTCATAGAGGACCAGGCCCAAATACCGCAGCCGCCCCACGCAGGTCTCCGAGCAGATGGTCGGCAACCCGACCTCCATCCGCGGATAGCACAGCGTGCACTTTTCGGCTTTTCCGGTCTTGTGATTGAAATAGACCTTCTTGTAAGGACATCCGGAGACGCACATCCGCCAGCCGCGGCAGCGGTCCTGGTCGACCAGCACGATGCCGTCCTCGCTGCGCTTGTACATCGCGCCCGACGGGCACGACGCCACGCACGAGGGGTTGAGGCAGTGCTCGCAGATGCGGGGCAGGTAGAACATGAAGGTCTCTTCGAGCGCGAGTTTGACGTCCTCGTTGACCTTCTTCAGGATCGGGTCGCCGGACAGAATCTCCGGTGAGCCGGCCAGGTTGTCGTCCCAGTTCGGTCCCCAGGAGATCTTCATGGGCTCGCCGGACAGCAGGCTCTTGGGCGCCGCGGTGGGGAACGTGTCACCCGCGGGGGCTGTGGTCAGGTTCTCGTAGTCGTAGGTCCACGGCTCGTAGTAGTCGTCGATGATCGGCAGCCGGGGGTTGGCGAAGATGCGCAACAACTTGTGGATGCGGCCGCCGTCGCGCAGCCGCAGCCGCCCCTTCTTGTCGCGTATCCAACCGCCGCGCCACCGCTCCTGGTCCTCGTAGGTGCGCGGATAGCCTTGCCCGGGCCGGGTTTCGACGTTGTTGAACCACACGTACTCGGTGCCGGACCGGTTGGTCCACGCCTGCTTGCAGGTGACCGAGCAGGTGTGGCAGCCGATGCACTTGTCGAGGTTCATCACCATCGCCAGCTGCGCCATCACCTTCATGTCAGTACGTCACCTCCTGGCTGCGACGGCGCACCACGGTCACCTCGTCGCGCTGGTTGCCGGTCGGTCCCATGTAGTTGAAGGCGAACGCGTGCTGGCCGTAACCCCCGGCGAGGTGGCTGGGCTTGATGCGGACGCGGGTCAGCGCGTTGTGGTTGCCACCGCGCTTGTTGTTGGTCTCGGTGCGGGGAGTGTCGACCGTACGCTCCTGCACGTGGTAGACGTACACCACCCCGTCGGGCATGCGGTGGCTGACGATGGCCCGGCACACGTAGATGCCGTTGGCGTTGACCGCCTCTACCCAATCGTTGTCTCGGACTTGGATTTTGGCCGCGTCGCCGGGGCTCATCCACATCGTCGGGCCACCCCGGGACAGCGACAGCATGTAGAGGTTGTCCTGGTAGGTGGAGTGGAACGACCACTTCGAGTGCGGCGTCAAATACCGGACCGTCAGGCCGATTCCGTCTTCGGTGGGGCCGAGCCCGGGCTGGCCGAACAGCCGAGTCATGTCCAGCGGCGGGCGGAACACCGGCAGGTGCTCGCCGAGCTCCTCGACCCAGTCGTGGGCCAGGTAGAAATGCATCCGCCCGGTGAGCGTGTGGAACGGCTTGAGGTTCTCGATGTTGATGGTGAACGGCGCGTAGCGGCGCCCGCCGGTTTCGCTGCCCGACCACTCGGGGCTGGTGATCACCGGGACCGGACGCGCCTGGGTGTCGGCATAGCTGATGCGCCGCTCTTCACTGCCCTCGGCCAGGTGCGCCAGCCGCTGGCCCGTTCGCTTCTCCAACTCGCGGAAGCCCTCGACGGCGAGCCGGCCGTTGGTGGTTCCGGACAGCAGCAACAACACGTCGGCCATCCGCGCGGCGGTGGTGATGGCCGGACGGCCAGCTGCCGCACCGGAATTCATCACGCCGAACTTGGCCGCCAACTCCTCGACCTCCCGGAACGGATGCACCGTGATGCCCTTGGTGGTCACCCCGAACGTGTCGACCAGCGGGCCCAGGGTCTGCCACTTGTCATAGATGGCGCCGTAATCGCGTTCGACCACGGTGAGTTTGGGCATCGTCCGCCCGGGCACTGGCGTCGCGCCGGTGTGCAACCAGTCCTCTTCCGTGCCGTCCGGATAGGCCATCGCGTCCGGCGTGTCGTGCTGCAGCGCGGTGAGGACTACGTCGCTGCGCGCGCCCAGGTGTCGCTTGGCCAAAGCGCTGAACGCACGCGCGATCGCACCGAAAGCCTCGAAATCCGAACGGGTTTCCCAGGGTGGATCGGTCGCGGCGCTGAACGCGTGCACGTACGGGTGCATGTCGGTGCTGGAGATGTCGGCCTTCTCGTACCAGGTCGCCGCCGGCAGCACGATGTCCGACACCAGGGTCGTGGAGGTCATCCGGAAGTCGATCGACATCATCAGGTCGAGCTTGCCCTCGGGGATGTCGCCCTGGCACACCACGTCGGCGGGGGGTATCCCGTCGGCCGGCGGCTCGGCCTGGACGTTGGAATCGGTGCCGAGCAGGTGGCGCAGGAAGTACTCGCCGCCCTTGCCCGACGACCCGATCAGGTTGGCCCGCCACACCGTGAGCACCCGCGGCCAGTTGACCGGATTGTCGGGGTCGGTAACGGAGAGCTTGAGTTTGCGGTCGCGGAGCTGCTCGGCGACATAGTCGGCGACGTCGCGCCCGGCGGCGCGGGCCTCGTCGGCGACGTCCAGGCTGGACCGGTCGAATTGCGGATAGAACGGGCTCCAGCCCATCGCCGTCGCCGAGGCCAGCAGGTCCATGGTGTGCTTGCCCGCGAACCGGCCCCGGCCCAGGGGGCTGGCCAGCTTGTCGGCCCCGTAGCCGTCGTAGCGCCACTGGTCGGTGTGCGCGTACCAGTAGGAGGCACCCGGCACCTGCCGCGGCGGGCGCACCCAGTCCGTGGCCATCGCCATCGTCTGAAACCCGGTGAGCGGGCGCACCTTTTCCTGGCCGACGTAGTGGGCCCAGCCCCCGCCGTTGCGCCCCATCGAGCCGGTCAGCATCAGCAGCGCGAGCACCGCCCGGTAGATCGCGTCGCCGTGGAACCACTGGCAGATCCCGCTGCCCATGATGATCATCGACCGGCCACCGGATTCCTCTGCACTGCGGGCGAATTCGCGGGCGACGCGGATGGCCTGCGCGGCCGATACACCGGTGATCGCCTCCTGCCACGCCGGGGTGTTCTGCTGGGTCGCGTCGTCGTAGCCGGTGGGCCAGTCACCGGGCAGCCCAGGGCGCTCCACCCCGTACTGGGCGAGCATCAGGTCGAACACGGTGCACACCAGGTGCTTGCCGACCCGGCGCACCGGCACGCCGCGGGCGATGGTGGCGCCTTCGCCGTTGACCGTGTCGAAGCTCGCCAGGTGCACCAGCGCGGTGGCGGCATCGCCGTTGGCGCCGTGCGGGTCTCGCACGCTCAGCGCCGGCATGAGGCCGCCGAGGTCCAGGTTCCACTTTCCGACGCCGTCCTCGCCGTAGCGGAACCCCAGGGACCCGTGGGGGACGGCAACGGAATTGCTCGCCTCGTCGAACACCGCCGGCTTGAGCGCCGCGTTCTCGACCGCCTCCCCCAGGTCCGCCGCGGTCAGGTTCTTGCCCGGCACCAGCATGTCGCCGCGCTCTTCGAGCTTGATCAGGAACGGCAGGTCGGTGTAGCGGCGCGCGAAGTCGGCGAAGAACGGAACCTCCTTCTGCACATAGCATTCCGAGAGGATGACGTGGCCCATCGCCATGGCCAGCGCCCCGTCGGTGCCCGCCGCGCACGGCATCCACTCGTCGGCGAACTTGGTGTTGTCGGCGTAGTCCGGGCTGACGGTCACCACCTTCGTGCCGCGGTAACGCGCCTCGGCCATCCAGTGCGCGTCGGGGGTCCGGGTGATCGGCACGTTGGAGCCCCACATCATCAGATACGCCGCGTCCCACCAGTCCCCGGATTCGGGGACGTCGGTCTGATCGCCGAACACCTGCGGCGAGGCCACCGGCAGGTCGGCGTACCAGTCGTAGAACGACGTCATGGGGGCGCCGATCAGCTCGAAGAACCGCGAGCCGGCGGCGTAGGACACCATGGACATCGCCGGGATGGGCGAGAAGCCGGCGACCCGGTCGGGGCCGTAGGTCTTGATGGTGTGCACATGGGCGGCGGCGATCAACTCGGTGGCCTCGGCCCAGGTGATCCGGACCAGGCCGCCCTTGCCGCGAGCGCGCTGATAGCGACCGCGACGCTCGGGGTCGGCCTGGATGTCGGCCCAGGCCAGCACCGGGTCGCCGAGCCGCGCCTTGGCCTCCCGGTACATCTCGACCAGCACGCCCCGGGCGTACGGGTAGCGCACCCGGGTGGGCGAGTAGCTGTACCAGGAGAACGACGCCCCGCGGGGACACCCGCGCGGCTCGTATTCCGGGCGGTCCGGTCCCACCGAGGGATAGTCGGTCTGCTGGGTCTCCCAGGTGATGATCCCATCCTTGACGTAGATCTTCCAGGAGCAGGAGCCGGTGCAGTTCACCCCGTGGGTCGAGCGCACCACCTTGTCGTGGCTCCACCTGTCGCGGTAGAAGACGTCGGCCTCCCGGCCGCCCCGGCGCGTCACCGTGCGCAGGTCGGCCGAGAACTCGCCGGGCGTGAAGAACCTCCCGCTGCGCTCCAGTAGTTCCTCGAGCGCTCCACCAACGTGTGGTGTGACAGTCAACAGGTTCCCCTTCTAGTCCGGTGTGCCTCGAGTCGTGCGCGGGCCGTTGCTTCGACCGCATGTGCGTGACGGTGGACCGTGTCGAGTGGCCCGTCATCGGTATCGGCGCGCGCGCCGGAGGGCGGCCGCAAGCCGGCATGGGGCGCGGCAGACGGGTCCCTCACCTCCACCGCGCGCGGCCTGTTAACGAACAATCGTCTTGTCAGCATGGGTTTTGTGGACCTGGAGACGCCCGGCGCGTCACACCGCGACCGCGGAACGATGGATCGCTACCGCACTTCCAGGTCAAGTCGATTACTACAAGTTCACGTTTGCGTTATATCTCCAAGTTCACCCGCGCGACCTTCTACGGCGCTGAATGTCAGCTGCGGAAAGGCTGTGGACTTGTTATGAGGCCGGCCCGGCCAGCGTCCGCAGCAGGTCAGGGACCCAGGCGCGATCGGCGGGCACCCAGTCGACACCGGGCAGCTCGGCGGCCGTCACCCAGCGCACCGCCCGGTGGTCGCGGGCGTGCGGTTCACCACCGATCAGCTGCACGCGGTAGGCGCGTAGCGTCATGCCGTCCAGCGCGATGTCCCCACCCAGCCGATCGCCCACCGCGACGTCGCCGGCCGTCAGGCCCAACTCCTCGCCGAGTTCGCGCGCCAGCGCAGCCCGCTCGGTCTCACCGGGTGCCACCTTGCCGCCGGGCAGCTCCCAGCGGCCGGCCAACTCCGGCGGGCGAACGCGCTGCGCCACCAGGACCGCGGCGCGGCGGATGATCGCGCCGGCGACGACGATCTGGGTCGGCATGGCCAGACGGTATACGGTCGGGGCATGGCTGTGTTATCGGACGAGCAGGTGGACGCCGCGCTGCCCGATCTCAACGGATGGGAGCGTGTCGACGGCGCGTTGCGCCGCTCGATCAAGTTTCCGAGTTTCCTCGCCGGCATCGATGCGGTGCGCCGGGTGGCCGAGCATGCGGAAAGCAAGGACCATCACCCGGACATCGACATTCGTTGGCAGACGGTCACTTTCGCTCTGGTCACGCACTCCGAGGGTGGCATCACCGACAAGGACGTGGCCATGGCGCACGACATCGACGAGATCGTCGGCAGCTAGCCCTGCAATCCGGCGCGCCGGCCGGTGGCGGCGATCCAGACCAGGGTGGCCACGGCCGCCACGATGTAGGCCAGGCCGGCCCAGGCCAGATACCACGGCCGGCTGATCTGCCAGATGGTCGGCTGAGCGAAGAGCAGCAGCCACGGCACGCCGACGATGGTGAGCGCCAGCCAGCCCCAGCCCACGATCCGCGCGCCCGGGCGCTCGCGCGGCGGCCCGTGAATCGCCCAGATGATCAGCGGTACCAGCCACACCCAGTGGTGGCTCCAGGAGATCGGGGACAGCAGCAGCCCGAAAAGCTCGACCACCAGCAGCTTGCCCAGCCGATCCGAGGGCTCCAGCGCCCGCCAGGCCAGGACGGCCAGCACCCCCGTGACCGCGATGGCGGCCAGGACCGGCGGCCCGAAGCCGGCGTCATGGCCCAGGATCCGGGAGATGCCGCCGCGCCAGGATTGATTGATCGACGTGGCGATGGGCCCCACGCGGTGTGCGTCGCCCAGCAGCTTGGTGAAGTAGTAGCGGGTTTGATCGCCGACGACCAGGACGGACACGCCGACGGTGCCGAGGAAGACCACGAAGGAGAAGGCCGCCGCGGCCCAGCGCCGCACGCCGACCAGATAGACCCCGGCGATCGCGGGCGTCAGCTTGATCCCGGCCGACACGCCGACCAGTAGCCCCGACAGCCACCAGCGCGCGGTCAGGGCCGCCCCCAGCACCGCGACCATCAGCAGCACGTTGACCTGCCCATAGTCGAAGGTGCTGCGCAGCGGCTCGATCCAGATCGCGACCGCCGTCCATACCATGGCCGTGCGGTGGCCGTCGGCGCCGGTCGCAACGCCCATCAACCGCTGGCTGATCCGGATCGCCGCGTAGAGGGCGGCCATCGTCGCGATCTGCCACGCGAAGGCGACCACGCCGAACGGCAGCAGGCTCAGCGGATAGAAGACGACCGCCGCGAAGGGCGGGTAGGTGAACGGCAGCGGGAAGTCCGGCGTCTGGTCGGCGTAGACGTAGCTGTACAGCGTGCCGGGATGGTTGATCGCGGCGGCCCCGCCGAGGTAGACGTGCAGGTCGACGAAGTTCGCGCCGTGGGGGGTCAGATAGGTCCAGGCGAGCCGCGCGGCGACGCTGGCGACCAGCAGCGCGGGCGCCGCCGCCCGCAGCAGACTCGCGATCCGCCGGCGCGGGGGGGCCGCCGGGGCGGCCGAGGTGGTGTCTATCCGCCCGACTTTAGCGATGACCGGGGCCCGCGCGGTATCGGCGGGCCTGGTCGCAGCCCGTCGGTCACCGCCGTCACTCGTATCAATAACGATCAAATAAATGCCACACGTGTCACTTGAGTCCCATCAGTATCAACGTAACTTCGGCGGCGGACCCGTTTTCCACAACCAGGGAGAGTCATGCCAACCATCTGGACTTACATGCGTGCAGCGGCCGTCGTCGTCGGTTCGTCCGCAGCCCTACTCACGGGCGGTATCGCCCACGCCGACCCCGTGCCGGCCCCGCCCATTCCGAACATTCCGCAGCAGCTGATCAGCTCGGCGGCCAATGCGCCGCAGATCCTGCAGAACCTCGCCACCGCCCTGGGTGCGACCCCGCCGGCCGCACCGGCCGCTCCGGGTATCACCTTCCCGGGCGTTCCGTCCGCCGCCGCGACGTCACCGGCGACGTCGGCCGGCGTGCCCTCGATTCCCGGGCTGCCGCAGGCGGCGACGCCGTCCGCGCCTGCGACGACACAGGGGCTGCAGGGCCTGATTCCGGGCCTGACGCAGCAGGCGCCCGCGGCACCCGCCGCCCCGGCCACGTCCCCCATTCCCGGACTGCCGGCCATCCCGGGGCTGTCGACGCCGACCGCCCCCGCCACACCGCCGGCCCCGCAGATCCCGCAGGCCAAGGTCGACATGCCGGCGTTCCTGCCCAACCTGCCGGTCAACCTGCCCGCGCAGATGACCCTGCCGCAGGACCTGCCGGCACTGGCCGGGGCTCCCGCCGCACCGGCCGCGCCGGCCGCACCGTCCGCACCGGCAACCGGGGCCAACCCGGTCGCGCCGCTGCTCGCCGCCCTGCCCTGATCAGTTCGCCAGACAGCCAACGCCACCACCTAACGACCGGAGGACACACCGTGGCAACCACTTGGAATCTGTCCAAAGGTTTGGCCGCTGTCGTCACGGCATCGGCTGCCGCGTTCGGGCTCTGCCCGAGCGCGGCAGCCGATCCGGCGGCGCCGCAACCGAACTCGACTCAAGAACTTCCGGGCCTGCCGGCGCTCTCGCAGCTGAGCCCGATCATCCAGCAGGCGGCCGGCAATCCGGCACAGGCGACTCAGCTGCTCATGGCCGCCGCGCAAGCTTTCAGTCACAACCAGGGCGCTCCCACCGAATCCCGCAACGTGGCGGCGTCGGTGAACCAGTTCCTGGCCGAGCCCGGCGTGGCCCTGCCGGACGGCTCACCGGTGCCACACGTGCCGGCGGCCGGCGTGGAACCGGGCGCCCAGTCCCACCTGCCTACCGGCATCGACCCGGCCCACGCCGCCGGACCGGGACCGGTCGCCGCCCCGCCCGCGGCGGGCGTGGAACCGGGCGCCCAATCGCACCTGCCTACCGGCATCGACCCGGCCCACGCGGCCGGACCGGGACCGGTTGCGGCCCCGTCGGCCGCCGCCCCGCCGGTGGTCGCGCCCCCCGCCTCCGCACCGGCGCCGGGCACCGTCGCACCCGTGGCCGCACCCGCGCCGGTGCCGCCGGCGCCGGCCGAAGCCGCACCGGCCGCCGCTCCCGCATCGGCTCCCGCGCCCGCCGCGGCGCCGGCGGCGGCTCCGGGATTCGGCCCCGACGCCCCGCCCACGCAGGACTTCATGTACCCCTCGATCGGCACCAATTGCCTTGCGGACGGCACCAGCTCGATCGCCACCGCCCTGTCGGTGGCCGGACCGGCGAAGATTCCGACCCCGGGGCCGGGGCCCGGACAGACCGCCTACGTCTTCACCGCCGTCGGCACGCCCGGCCCCGCCGAGGTGCAGAAGCTGCCGTTGAACGTCACGTGGGTGAACCTGACGACGGGCAAGTCGGGAACGGTGGCGCTCAAGCCGCGCACCGATATCAATCCCGAGGGGCCGACAACGCTGACCGCGGTCGCCGACACCGGGTCGGGCAGCATCATGTCGACCATCTTCGGTCAGGTCACCACCAAGGAAAAGCAGTGCCAGTTCATGCCCACGATCGGCTCCACGGTGGTGCCGTAGGCCGCACCGACACCATTCCGCGCGCGCGTGTCCCCCACGGGGGCACGCGCGCTCGGTGTGTCGGCGCTAGTAAGCCATGAACAGGATCGCGTCCCGGTCGTACTCGAGACCGGGGTGATCGCTGGCGAGATGAGCCTGCGTCAGCTCGACCAGTTCGTCCTCATCCTTGCCGACGATGGCTTCCCCGCACGGACACGTCAGGTGTGTCTTCACGTTGCCGCCCTTCCCTTCCGGTCACCCAACTACTTCGCCGCCTTGGCTGCTGCTTTCATCTGCTTCTTATAGGAACGCACCTTGCCCATCGACTGGGCGTCGACGATGTCGGCGACGGAGATGTGGGTGCCATCCTTGCCGAACTGCCCGGCCGCCGTGCGCCAGCCTTCGACGTCGACGCCGTACTGCTTGCCCAGCAACGCCAGGAAGATCTGCGCCTTGACCTCGCCGAACCCGGGGAGCCCCTTGATGCGGCGCAGCAGCTCCGCGCCGTCCGGGTCGCCGGATGTCCACAGCGCCGCCGCGTCGCCGTCGTAGCGGTCCACGATGATCTGCGCCAGGGCCTGGATCCGCTTGGCCATCGATCCGGGAAATCGGTGTATCGCAGGCTTTTCCGCACACAGGGCGGCGAACTTGTCCGGATCGTACTCGGCGATTTCATGCGCACCGAAGCTGCCCATCCGGTCCGCGATCTTCTTGGGCCCCGCAAACGCCGTCTCGAAGGGCACCTGCTGATCGAGCACCATCCCGATGAGCAGGGCCAACGGGTTCTCGTCCAGCAGCGCGTCGGCCTCGGGGTCTTGAGCGAGCCAAAGTGTCACCGTCAACGACCTCCCTTTCCGCTGAACACCCTAAGCCCGAAGTCCTCTGTGGTCGACAGACTACCTACCGGAAAGGCGCTCACGACCAGCAGATAACCACCGCGTTATCGTGACCGAATGGTGGATGAGGCCCGGTTGGCGCTGATGCTGGCCCGCGACGAACTGCACGCGCTCGTCACTGCCTATTGCCGCGCGGTCGACCGCGCGGACTATGCGACCCTTCGCGGCCTGTACCACCCCGACGCGACGGACTCGCACGGCTCGTTCTCCACCGGCGGCGTCGACGAGTTCATCGCGCAGCTGCGGGCTGCGGAACCGTATGTGCTTGTCTCCCAACACAACATCACCACGACCAACTTTGTGATCGAGGGTGACACCGCCCGCGGCGAGATCTACTGCCTGGTGTTTCACACCTTCGCCGGTCCCGAACACGACTCAGACGTCGTCATCGGCGGCCGGTACCTGGACACGTACGCCAAACACGACGGCCGCTGGAAGTTCACCCAGCGCACCATCGTCGCGGACTGGGCCTACCGGAACGACCCGTCGCAAGTGGACTTCGGGCACCCCAGCACCCGGGGCAGCGTGCGCGGCCAACCGGGCCAGGCCGACCCGTCGGTGAACCTGTTCGCAGCGCCGAACGGCTGAACCGGCTCTGCAACGAAAGCCGTTGCAGCACAACAGTCCCCGGCGCCCGTCACCCGCTCTTACGGCGGAATTCGCGACGGTTCTCCACCGGTCCGTGGGCACGCGACTGCTTGCCGCCGCCGCTCTTGTGGTCGGACCCGCCCGGCGACTTGGCCATCTTGCGGTCGAGGGCTTCGCGGAACTTGCGCTTGGTGTCGTCGTCCGATTGCGGCGCCTCGGAAGACTTGGGTTCAGCCATACCGGCAGCCTAGCCCGGGACGGGCGGAATCGGGCGGCTACCGCATCCCGGGCGGCATGCCGTACACGTGCGAGATCGGCAGCGTCAACAGGACCCGCCGATCGGTAACCATCGCCTGGCGGTATTCGTCCCAGTCCGGGTGTTCGCCGGCGATGTTGCGGTACAAGGCAATCAACGCCTCGACGGTATCGTCGCCGGGGTCGGCCGCCGGCGGCGTCAGGATCGCCGTGCCCTCGGCCACCGCGTAGGACCACCCGTCGTCGGCGTCCACCAGGATGGACGCCCGCGGGTCGCGGCGCAGGTTGCGGGTCTTGGCGCGCGGCTCGGTGATCGACACCCGCACCGCCAAGTCGCGCGGGTCGAAGTGGTAGCTCACGTTCGACAGCTGCGGGCGCCCGTCGCGTTTGATGGTGGCCAGCACTCCGAGCGAGTTTCCACTGATCACGGCCAGCAGCTTGTCGTCGAAGACTTGGCGCCCCATGGGAGGAAGCCTACGTCGCGCGTCCAGCAACCGGTCCCGGATCGGGTCAGCGCGGGCCGCTCTGGTGAAATCGGATCATGACCGAGTACGCGGCCTTCTTGCGCGGTGTCAACGTCGGCGGCGTCAACCTCAAGATGGCCGACCTGGCGCGCGCGTTGACCGACGCCGGCTTCACCGGCGTGCGCACCGTCCTGGCCAGCGGCAACGTCGTGCTGAAGTCACCCGCCGGTGCCGCGGCCGTGCGCAAAAAGGCGGAGGCCGCGCTGCGCGAGAGGTTTGGCTACGACGCCTGGGTGCTCGTTTACGACCTCGCGACGGTAGGGGCCGTCGTCGACGCCTACCCGTTCGAGCCGGAGGTCGACGGCTATCAGTCCTACGTCACGTTCGTCGCCGACAAAGCGGCGCTCGACGAGCTCGCCGCGCTGGGCGAGGATGCGGGCCCGCACGAGAGGATCGGCGCCGGCGCGGGCGTCATCTACTGGCAGGTGCCCAAGGGCGGCACCCTGGACAGCACGATCGGCAAGACGATGGGCAAGCCGCGCTACAAGTCCTCGACCACCACGCGCAACCTGCGCACGCTAGCGAAGGTGCTGCGCTGAGACGGTGCGCTCAGTCGTCCGGCACGTTGGTCAGGTAGCGCATCGCGTCGGACTTGGTCAGCCCCAGCGCCCGTGCCACCTCGACGTATTCCTTGGCGGCGGCGGCCATCGCGGCGTCCGTCGGGTCGAAGCGGGAGATGAAAGTGCCGAAGCGGCCCCGGGTTTCGACGATCGCCGCCGACTCCAGTTCCCGGTAGGCACGGGCCACGGTGTTCGCCGCCACGCCCAGCTGCCCGGCCAGGTCGCGCACCGTGGGGAGCCGGGTGCCCGGGGGCAGCGCGCCCGCCCGAACGCCGTCGATGACCTGGGTCCTGAGCTGGTCGAACAGCGGTTTGCCCGCCTTCACATCGACCTTCAGCAAATCCCGCAGCTCCACGTCCTCAGTATGTCCCAAGCACGGCTATCTTTGTGGGATGCGAGTAACGGTGCTGAGCGGCGCGGGGATCTCCGCGGAGAGCGGGGTGCCGACCTTCCGTGACGACAAGAACGGATTGTGGGCCCGCTTCGATCCCTACGAGCTGTCCAGCACACAGGGCTGGCGCGACAATCCCGAGCGGGTCTGGGGATGGTACTTGTGGCGTCACTACCTGGTGGCCGATGTCCAGCCGAACACGGGGCACCGCGCCATCGCCGCCTGGCAGGACGGCGCCGAGGTCAGCGTGATCACCCAGAACGTCGACGACCTGCACGAGCGCGCCGGCAGCATGCCGGTCCACCACCTGCACGGCAGCCTGTTCGAATTCCGTTGCGACCGTTGCGGTATGCCTTACACCGGCGCGCTGCCCAAGATGCCCGAACCGATGCTCGAGGTCGAACCGCCGGTCTGTCACTGCGGCGGCCTGATCCGGCCGGACATCGTGTGGTTCGGTGAACCGTTGCCCGACGCGCCGTGGCAGAGCGCCGTCGAGGCGACCGAGGCCGCCGATGTGATGGTGGTGGTCGGGACCTCGGCGATCGTGTACCCGGCGGCGGGGCTGGCCGAGCTCGCGCTGTCCCGCGGCACGGCCGTCATCGAGGTCAATCCGGAGGTCACGCCGCTGTCCCGGAACGCGACGATCAGCATCCGCGAGACCGCGAGCCAGGCGCTGCCCGGCTTGCTGCAGCGGCTGCCCGCCCTGCTGAAGTAGCCGGCGGCTACGGCCTGCGGGCTCGGCCCAGCAGCAGTTCGGACACCGGCATCGGCGCCCACGCCGGCAGCGTGAACTCGCGCCGGGACATGTCGACTTCGAACCCGGCATCGACGATCGCACGCTCCGTGTCCCGGTGGGTGTGGCAGTTGCCGAACAACCGGGGCCACACCGTCGCGTCGGCGATCCGTTGCAGGCGGCCCCGCGCGCCGGCGCTCGCCACGTGCTCGAGGTACCGCAACTCCCCACCCGGGCGCAGCAACGAGTACAGCCGCCGCAGCACGCCGCCGGGGTCGCGCACCGAGCACAACACCAGCGAGCACACCACGGCGTCGAACGGCTCACCGCCGCTGAAATCTTCGGCCGTCTCCCCCGTCACGACCACCCGGGAGGGCACCACGTCCGCCGCGGCGCGCGCCTGGGCCGCCAGCCGAGGCTCGGGCTCCACGGCGACCACTTCGTGGACCGATTCCGGGTAGTGGGGAAAGTTCGTCCCGATGCCCGCACCGACCTCGAGCACCCGTCCCGACAACCCGGCCAGGTTCTCCCGGCGCAGCGCCCGGATGGCCTCGGTCTCGTGGGTGGCGACGACGGGCCAGATGCGCGCGAAGAACGGGTTGTCCACCGCCGTTGTCATACAGGTCAACCTTCCGATCGAATCGGCCTCAGGATAGGGGTGTTGCCGGCGATGCGGCGGGTGCTTAACCGATGTTGGGCACGGGTTCCCCCCGCGGGCCACCGTCAAGCGGAATCGCCTCGACGTATCGGTCCTCGTGCGCCCCGCCCTCGCTGATGCCGAACCGATCGTGCAGCCAGGCCAGCGGCCTGGGCGCCCACCAATTCCACCGGCCCATCACGTGCATGAAGGCGGGCACGACGACCATCCGCACCAGGGTGGCGTCGGCGAACACGGCGAGCGTCAGGCCGAGGCCGAACATCCGCATGAACGACACGTGGGCGGCGATCAGCGCGGCGAACGACATCGACATCACCAGTGCGGCGGCGGTGATCACCCGGCCGGTGCGGGCCACCCCGAGCGCCACGCTCTCGTCGTTGGCGGCGTCGGCCTGCTTCGGGCTCGGCGTCGCCGGTCGCGCGGCACCGGAAGTGAGCCAGTACTCCCGAATGCGGGACAGCAGGAACACCTCGTAGTCCATCGACAGCCCGAAGGCGATGCAGAACAGCAGCACC
The DNA here is from genome assembly GCF_001667665.1 of Mycobacterium sp. E342. Taxonomy (NCBI): domain Bacteria; kingdom Bacillati; phylum Actinomycetota; class Actinomycetes; order Mycobacteriales; family Mycobacteriaceae; genus Mycobacterium; species Mycobacterium sp. E342. The sequence goes on along the minus strand of NZ_LZJM01000103.1, from coordinate 13,095 downwards.
GGCATGTTCGCGACCAGCGTCCCGCTCGGCGTCGTGCCGAACGCGCCGAGATGCCCGTCCTGGAAGATCCACACCAGCGCACCGAACGCCGCGGTCAGCGACAGGATGTTGCAGGCCAGCGCCTTGGCCGGCAGCAGCACGCTGCCGGTGAGTAGGAAGAGCAGCGCGAAGGTGATCGCGGCCATCAACCCGAGCACCAGCGGGAGGCGGTCGGTGACCGCGTCGACGCTGTCGCGGTTGACCTGGGCGACGCCACCCATCGCGACGGACCGCCCCGCCGGCCCGGGCACCTGGTGCAACCGCTTGAGTTGGGCGTCGCTCGCCGCGGAGAACAGCGGCGCGGTGCTGCTGACGGTCAGGAACGCGCTGCCGTCGGCCAGGCCGGTGGCCCCCGTCGGCGGTCCGGTCCGGTTCCCGCCGGCGAACGTCCCGCCGGGGGCCGACACGGCCGCGACGCCGGGCACCCGCGACAGGCCTGCGGCGTAGGAGTCCAGGTCCGCCGGGTTCAGGCCGCGCGCATCCGGGACGACGACCGGCACGGACGTCGCGGAGTCGTTCGCGAAGTCGTTGCGCAACTGATCACCGACCTGGTGCGACGAGGTCGACCGCGGCAGCACCCGGTCGTCCGGGAAACCCCATTTGACGCCCATGAACGGCAGCCCGAGCAGGAGCAGCAGCGCCACGACGGTCAGGCCGATCGGCGCCCAGCGGCGCATCACCAACTTGGTCGACCGGTACCAGAACAGCTCTTCGACGGGCTTGCGTACCGGCTCCGGCCGCCGGAAGGCCCGGCGCATCAGCCGGCGCACGTCGAGCGCGTCCAGCCGGGGGCCCAGCAGCACGATGGCGGCCGGGGTGATCACGATCGAGGCGGTCGCGACGAAGGCCACGGTGGCCACGCCGGCGTAGGCGAACGACTTGAGGAAGTACATCGGGAACGCCACCGTCGCCGACATGGACAGCGCCACGGTGACCGCGGAGAACAACACCGTCCGCCCGGAGGTGGCCATGGTCCGGATCAGCGCCTCGTCCCGGTCGGCCCCTTCGGCCAACTCGTCGCGGTAGCGGCTGACGATCAGCAGCGTGTAGTCGATGGCGAGCGCCAGGCCCAGCGCGGTGCTCAGGTTGAGCGCGAAGATCGACACTTCGGTGGTGAACGTGATCAGCCGCAACACCGTCATGGACCCGACGACGGCCAGCGCGCCCAGCGCCATCGGCAACGCCGCGGCCAGCAGCCCGCCGAACACCCAGATCAGGATCAAAAAGCTCAGCGGCAGCGCGATCATCTCCATCACCAGCAGGTCGGCCTGGTTCTGCGTGTTGATCTGCGCGTACTGCATGGCCGCGCCGCCGGCGCGAACGGTGACCCCGTCACGGTCGTGGACGAATTGGTCGGCGACGGTCTGGGCGTTGCTCTGCGCGTAGTTCTCGCCGCCCTTGAGGTTCACCACGATCAGACCCGACTTGCCGTCGCGGCTGAGCAGGTCGGCGGCCGCTTGGGGTGGGACCGTCCACGGTGACGACGCGTTGTAGACCAGGGGTGACTTCTGCAGCCGGTTGACGAGGTCGGTGCCCACGGTGCGGGCCTGTTCGCTGTCGCTGCCGCCGGGAGCGGTCACCACGATGAGCATCTGCTGACCGCTCTGGCCGAACTTGTCGGTCAGCACCTGGATCGCGCGGGCGGACTCCGAGTGGGGGTCCTGGAAACCGCCGGGAGACAGGCTCTTGGCGACCGGGATGCCGAAGATCGCGGCGGCGACGAATACCAGGACACCGATGGCGATGATGCGGCGGGGCGCCGCGATGGCCATGTGGGCGATCCCCTGCAGCATGTCGACCCTTCCGCCGCCTGTGCTGATCGCGCTGGCCGCTGGCGTATCGGCGACAACCTAACAAACGCTAGTTTTCACGCGTCAAACAGATTCCTCTTCAAGCACGCGTGGGGGCGGCCGTTGGGTTCAACGCGGGCGCTCTAAACCCGTGCCACACTAAGAGTCCGGCCAGAAAGTTGGCCGGCAATTAAGCAGGTCACGGGGCTAAAAGCCGCGCTTGACGGCCCGGAACCTACCCGCCGGTAAATTGCCACCATTTTCCGAATCGTGACTCAAAGATTCCTTAATGGTGGCCCATACGCTCAGTGTCATGTGGATCGACGACACAAGTGCCGACGTCATCAAGGTTGACTTCGAAGCCCTCTACCACGGCGACGTGCTGGTGGAAGGCGAGACCTCCGAGCAGTTCGAAGAACTGCAAGCGGCGAGCTGAGCTGACGCCATGAGTATGCTCGCGCGGCTGTTGATGGCCGAACCCGCTGTCAGTCGATGGTTCCGTCGATAAAGTCTCTCTCCGATACGAAAGCCCCCCGCTTCTCGCGGGGGGCTTTCGTGTTCGGGGGACTCAGCGGGGCGCCATGCGGATGGCACCGTCCAGGCGGATGACCTCGCCGTTGAGCATCGGGTTTTCGATGATGTGCACCGCAAGCGCGCCGTACTCGTCGGGGTCACCGAGCCGGGCCGGGTGCGGCACCTGCTTGCCCAGCGACTTCTGGGCCTCCTCGGGCAGCGAACCGAGCAGCGGGGTCTTGAACAGCCCGGGCGCGATGGTGACCACGCGGATGAGTTCGCGCGACAGGTCGCGCGCGATCGGCAGCGTCATGCCCACCACGCCTCCCTTGGACGCCGAGTAGGCGGCCTGGCCTATCTGGCCCTCGAACGCGGCGACCGAGGCGGTGTTGATGATGACGCCGCGCTCCTCCCCGATGGGCTCGGTCTTGGCGATGCGCTCGGCGGCCAGCCGCAGCACGTTGAACGTGCCGATCAGGTTGACCCCGACCACCTTCTTGAACGCATCGAGCGGGAACGGGCCGTCCTTGGACAGCGTCTTGATGGCGTTGCCGATGCCCGCGCAGTTGACGTTGATGCGCAGCGGGCCCATCGACTCGGCGGTGTCGAGCGCCTTGCCGACGGCGGCCTCGTCGGTGACGTCGGCCTGCACGAAACGGGCGCGTTCGCCGAGTTCTTGGACGGCCTCTTCGCCCCGCAGGTCGATCACCACCACCTGCGCCCCGGCGTCCAGCAGCCGCTTGGTGGTGGCCAAGCCCAGGCCCGAGGCGCCCCCGGTGACGACGGCGACGGCGTCCTTGATCTTCATGCGAGTCCTTTCTTGAGAATCCTTACGAGTCCAGCCAACCAGTTGGTTGGCGACTATACCCAGTCGGCCAGCACGGCTTCGACGTCGGGCAGCGGCGCGGCCGGCGGGCGGGGAACGTCGGGCTTGGTGCGGGAGAACCGCGGTGCCGGCAACGGCTGCAGACCGCCGTCCACGCCGTAGAACGTGTTCCGCTCGGTGATGTGCGGCTCGGTGTGCACCTCGCCGAACGCGAGCACTGGCGTCACGCAGGCGTCGGAATCGGCGAACACCTTCGCCCAGTGGTCGCGGTCGTGCCCGGCGAAGGCCGCCGTCAGCGCCTCGCGCAGCTCGGGCCAGCGGCTGACGTCGTTCTGCGCCGGCAGGTTCGCGGCGTCCAGGCCCAGCCCGGCCAGCATGGCCGCATAGAACTGCGGCTCGATGGCGCCGACGGCGACGTAGCGGCCGTCGGCGCACTCGTAGGTGTCGTAGTAGGGCGCGCCGCCGTCGAGCATGTTGGTGCCGCGCACGTCCGACCACATGCCCAGCCCCCGCATCGCCCACATCATCTGGATCAGCACGCTGGAGCCGTCGACCATGGCGGCGTCGATGACCTGCCCCTTGCCGGAGGTCTGCCGCTCCCACAGCGCGGACAAAATTCCGACCAGCAGGAACATCGAGCCCCCGCCGAAATCGCCGACCAGGTTCAGTGGCGGCACCGGTCGCTCGCCGGCCCGGCCGATGGCATGCAGGATCCCGTTGAGCGAGATGTAGTTGATGTCGTGGCCCGCCTGCTGACTGCGCGGGCCGGCCTGTCCCCAGCCGGTCATCCGGGCGTAGATCAGCCGCTCGTTGACCTCGGCGCACTGCTCGGGCCCGAGGCCGAGCCGCTCGGTGACACCGGGACGGAAACCCTCGATCAACACGTCGGCCTTGGCCACCAGCTGGAGCACGACGGCTCGTCCCTCGTCGGACTTGAGGTCGACGGTCAGCACGCGCCGGTTGCGCAGCATGGCGTCCTTCGCGACACCGCCGGGACCGGTCGATGGCCGGTCGATGCGCACCACATCGGCTCCCAGATCCCCCAGGATCATCGCCGCGTGCGGGCCCGGCCCGATGCCGGCCAACTCGACGACCCGAAGTCCCTTCAGCGGTCCAGCCACGACCCACCGACCTTTCGTCTGCTCTGACGTCCGTTGATGTTGGCATCTTCGCAGCCGCCCGCAACGGGCGCGCAGCCCGGTCACTTAGGGTGAGCCCATGCCGCAATCCGCGATCGACACCCTGACCCCCGTCGCAGGCCTTTCCGTCACGCTGACCGACGGCGTGCTGTCGGTGACCATCGACCGGCCCGACAGCCTCAATTCGCTGACCGTGCCGGTGATTACCGGGATCGCCGACGCGATGGAACGCGCCGCGACGGATCCGGAGGTGAAGGTGGTGCGCCTCGGCGGTGCGGGCCGCGGCTTCTGCTCCGGCGCGGGGATCAGCGCCGACGACGTGTCGGGGACCGGGCTCTCACCGGACGAGATCGTCCTAGAGATCAACCGGCTGATCCGGGCGATCGCCGCCGTGCCACACCCGGTGGTCGCCGTGGTCCAGGGACCGGCGGCCGGCGTCGGCGTTTCAATGGCGCTGGCGTGTGACATCGTATTGGCTTCGGAGAGCGCCTTTTTCATGCTCGCCTTCACCAAGATCGGCCTGATGCCCGACGGTGGCGCGTCGGCGCTGATCGCCGCCGCCGTCGGGCGCATCCGGGCGATGCACATGGCGCTGCTGCCCGAACGCCTCCCGGCCGCCGAGGCGCTGTCTTGGGGGTTGGTCAGCGCCGTGTACCCCGCCGACGAATTCGGGGCCGAGGTGGACAAGGTGATCGCCAGGCTGTTGGCGGGGCCCGTCGCCGCGTTCGGCAAGACCAAGCTGGCGATCAACGCGGCCACGCTCACCCAGTTGGATCCGGCGTTGCAGCGTGAATACGAGGGGCAGGCCGTGCTGCTGCGATCCCACGACTTCGTCGAGGGCACAAAGGCTTTCCAGCAGCGCCGAGCGCCAGAGTTCACCGATCGCTGAGCCCATGGCGCTTACCGGTGGCCCACGCCGGTAATCCTCCCCGCGTCGGGTCCGAATAATTCCGAAGGCGACGGACGGAGAATCCATGGCTGGACAGGTGCGATGCCTGGTGACCGGGGCGACCGGCTACATCGGTGCCCGGCTGGTGCCCCGACTCTTGGACGAAGGCCACCCGGTGCGCGCCCTGGCGCGCAACCCGGCGAAGCTGGCGGACGTGCCGTGGCGGCAGCAGGCGGAGGTCGCGCGCGGCGACCTCAGTGACGTCGATTCCCTGATCGCGGCGTTCGACGGAATCGATGTCGTCTACTACCTGGTCCATTCGATGGGCTCGGCGAAGGACTTCGCCGACGAGGAGACGCGCGCGGTGCGCAACGTCGTCACCGCCGCCCGTCGCACCGGGGTGCGGCGCATCGTGTACCTGAGTGGGCTGCATCCCGAGGGCCGCAAGCTCTCACCGCACCTGGAATCGCGGACGGCGGTCGGCGATGCGCTCATCGCGTCGGGCATCGAAACGCTGGTGCTGCAGGCGGGCGTCGTCGTCGGCTCGGGGTCGGCGTCGTTCGAGATGATCCGGCACCTCACCGACCGGTTGCCGGTCATGACCACCCCGAAGTGGGTGCACAACAAGATCCAGCCGATCGCGGTGCGCGATGTGCTGTACTACCTGGTCGCCGCGGCGACGGCGGCGGTGCCGTCCTCGCGCACCTGGGACATCGGCGGACCCGACGTCTTGGAGTACGGCGACATGATGCGCGTCTACGCCGAAGTCGCGGGGCTGGGCAAGCGCTATCTGATCGTGCTGCCGTTCTTGACGCCCACGATCGCCAGCCTCTGGGTCGGAACGGTGACGCCGATCCCGCCGGGGTTGGCGCGCCCACTGATCGAGTCGCTGGAATGCGACGCGGTGATGCGCAACCACGACGTCGACAGCGTGATCGCGCCCCCGCCGGGCGGCCTGATCCCCTACCGCCGGGCCGTCGAGCTGGCGCTCAGCCGCGCCGCGCGGGGCGTCCCGGAACCCTCGTGGTCGTCGTTGCGGTCCGAACCGGCCGAGGCGCTGCCCAGCGACCCGGAGTGGGCGGGGGAAATCGTCTACACCGATGCGCGCACCGCCCACAGCCCCGCCGAACCCGCCGCGGTCTGGAAGGCGGCGGAGGACGCCGTGACCTCGCGGACGGGCTGGAAGCTCGAGGAGCGTACGCCGGGGACGCTGTTGCGGCTGCGCTCCACGAAGCGGGCGCCGGGACGGGAATGGCTCGAGATCGCGGTCACGCCGCAAGACGGCCGCGGCAGCCGCTACTCCCAGCGGTCCATCTTTTTGCCGAGGGGCATCCCGGGGCGGGTGTACTGGTTTTTCGCGCGGCCGGTCCACGCCGCCCGGATGCGTGCGCTGGCCCGCGAAGTCGTCGGCCCGGCCCGATAGCCGGCGTCAGACCCCGAACATCGGGGGCAGCACGAGGACCATGATCAGCCCCCACACCAGGTGTGTGAGCATCGGCGCCAGGACGCCGCCGGTCGCCCGGCGTTCGAATGCGCACACCGTCCCCAGGATGACCGCGGCGAAGCCGAGCATGGGGTTGCCGCTGGCCAGCGTCGCGCAGGTGTAGAGGACGGTCGAGATCAGGACGGGGTGATGGCGGCCCAGCGCGGTGTAGAGGGCGCCGCGAAAGAACACCTCCTCGGCGACGCCGTTGACCAGGGTGATCGCCACGATCACCGGATACCACCCGTGGTGGGCGTATTCCAGCACCCGGGTGATCAACTCCGCCACCGGCGTGATCTCCCGGGCGATCAGCCCGCCCACCACGAAGACTGCGCCGAGCAGGAGACCGATCGTCGTCCCGGTGATGACCGGCCGTTGATTGCGGCCACGCCAGCAGATGCCGCCCAGGTGCAGCGGGCCCGAGATGAGCCCGCCGGCGAACCACACGCCCGCCAGCGCCAGCGTGAGCCAGTAGAAGCTCGACTCCCCCGGGTGACGCCGCAGCGAGAACGCGAGCGTCGCCGCGCCGACCACCAGCGTGACCGTCACGATGGCGCGCCGGCGTCGCACGACGGCCGGCGACTCATGATGGGGCACAGCGACCTTGTTGAGGGCGCGCCACCACTCGGACAGCACGCCGGTGTCGGACGGGGCGGTTGACTGGCTCATGCGGGATGCACCTTCGGGGTCAGGGCGATCAGGAGGTCGAGGCCGGTTCGAAGCGCGCCGGCGAGCGGACCGGGGACCATGCCCACCAGCCCCAAAGCCGGCCGCACGACGGGCGGGGTGAGGCGGCGGGCCAGGTGGCGGATGCGCCGCGCGTCGCCGCCCGCCCACGCGGGATCGGTGTCGGCGAGGTGATGGGGATCGGCCAGGGCGTTGACCGGGGACGGGCGATTCGGCTGATCGGCCAAGGCTAGGGCAATGGCGTCCTGGACGCCGAGCAACCCACCGGGTGGGTCGGCCACGCGATCGCGTAGGTCGCCCTTCGACGCCACCATCGGGTGATCCAGCGATTCGACCAGATCGCCGGCCAGCCCCGGCGGCACCGGAAGGGCGACGCCGGTGATCAGCGACGCCAGCCCCGTGTCGACCCTGCCCACCGGCAAGCCGGCGTGCCACCTGCCCGAGATGCGCGTATACGTCTTGAGCAGCTCGCGGTAGGACGTGGTGTCCGGGCCGGAGATGTCGTACGCCCCCGCGGGCACCAGGTCGGGATCGGCGGCGGCGACGAGGTAGTGCAGGACATCGCGGATCGAGATCGGGTCGATCGGGTTGTCCATCCAGCTCGGTATGGGGATGAGCGGAAAACGGTCACCGACGTAGCGCATCATCTCGAACGAGGTCGATCCCGCCCCGATGATCATCGCCGCGCCCAGCCACACCACCTCCGGCCCGCCCGGGGTCGTCAGCGCCTCGGCCACCTCGGCCCTGCTCGTGAGGTGCTCGGACAGCACCTCGTCCGCGGGCACGAACCCGCCCAGGTAGACGATGCGTCGCACGCCGGCGTCCCGGGCCGCCGCCGCCAGGTTCGCGGCCGCGGCCTTGTCGGCGTCCCGGAAGCCGGGCTGACCGATGGCGTGCACCAGGTAATACACCACGTCAACGGGCCCGGATTCGGCGAGGGCCGCCCGGGTGGAGGCGGGATCCGCGGCGTCGAGTGCCACCGGTGTGACCTCGCCGAACCATCCGAACCGCCTGAGTCGCGCGGGTTTTCGGGTGGCGGCCACGACGTGGTGCCGGTTCGCCAGCAGCGCCGTGACCAGCCGCGATCCGACATAGCCGGTGGCGCCTGTGACCAGGATCCGCATACCTTGGACACTAGCCCGGCGGCGATGCGCGCAAACCTCGCGGGCACGAGAATCTCTCGTCGCGTACGTAACGCCACGACGCATTTCGGGCCGAATTTCCGCCACGCCGTTACGCTCGCGGGGTTGAACCCCCGCGCCGGCGGCACCGTGGGTACAAGGAACCCTCGTCAAGAGATAGTGGAGACATGTATTACCTGCTGGTCCTGGCGGTCGGCATCGAACGCGTCGCCGAGCTGGTGCTGTCCAACCGGAACGCCCGGTGGTCTTTCGCCCAGGGCGCCAAGGAGTTTGGTCGCCCGCATTACCCCGTGATGGTGCTCATCCACACCGCACTGCTGGTCGGCTGCATTCTCGAGCCGTGGGCGCTGCACCGGCCGTTCATCGGATGGCTGGGCTGGCCGATGCTGGCGGTGGTGGCGCTCAGCCAGGGCCTGCGCTGGTGGTGCATCGCCACACTGGGCCGGCGGTGGAACACCCGGGTGATCGTGCTGCCGAATGCCCCGCTGGTACGCCAGGGCCCCTACCGCTGGCTGCACCATCCCAATTACGTTGCAGTGGTGGCTGAGGGGTTGGCGCTGCCGTTGGTGCACACGGCGTGGCTGACCGCCGCCGTGTTCACGCTGGCCAACGCGGCGCTGCTCAGGGTGCGACTGCAGGTCGAGAACTCGGCCCTGGGCTACACGTGAGCGATTACGACACCGACCTGTTGGTCGTCGGCGGCGGACCCGGGGGTCTGGCCACCGCGTTGCACGCCCGCCGGCACGGGCTCTCGGTCATCGTCGCCGACCCGCGCGAGGGCCCCATCGACAAGGCCTGCGGCGAGGGCCTGATGCCCGGCGGGCTCGCCGAGCTCACATCCCTCGGCGTCGACCCGGCCGGCATGCCCTTTCATGGCATCGCCTATGTCAGCGAACACCGCCGGGCGCAGGCGCGGTTTCACCGCGGGCCCGGCCGGGGGGTGCGACGGACCACGCTGCACGCGGCGCTGGCCGCACGCGCGAAAGAGCAAGACGCCGAATGGCTTCGGGCCCGGGTTACCACCGTGCACCAGGACGCTCGCGGGGTGGCCGCCGCCGGTGTGCGCGCGAAATGGATGGTGGCGGCCGACGGACTGCACTCACAGGTCAGGCGGGCCACCGGAATCGCGGCGACGGCCGGGACACCGCGGCGCTACGGCGTGCGCTGGCACTACCGGGTGCCCGCCTGGTCGGAATTCGTCGAGGTGCACTGGTCGCGTTGGGGTGAGGCGTATGTGACTCCGGTGGAGCCGGACCTGGTCGGCGTGGCGATCCTCTCCCGGGGCCGGCCCGACCTGGGCTGGTTCCCCGGGCTGGCCGGGCGGTTGGAGGGCGCGGCGCGGGGGCCGGCGCGGGGATGCGGCCCGCTGCGGCAGGTGGTGTCCCGGCGGGTCGCCGGGCGGGTGCTCCTGGTGGGCGACGCGGCGGGCTACGAGGACGCGCTGACCGGCGAGGGCATCAGCCTGGCGGTCAAGCAAGCGGGCGCCGCCGTCGCCGCGATCGTCGACGAAACGCCGGCGTCGTATGAGCTTGCGTGGCAACGGATCACCCGCAGCTATCGGTTGCTCACCCGGGGACTGGTGCTGGCCAGCGCCCCGCCGGTGGCCCGCCGCGCCATCGTGCCGGCCTGCACGCTGCTGCCCGGCGTGTTCCAGCGTGGGGTGAACGTCCTGGCGGGTTAGGCCTGATGGTGGCGACCCGTCCCCCGCAAGCGGGAGGTGCCCCCATCGCCCGGCTGCCGCTGACTGTAGCGCCCCGCTTCGCCCGGCTTCGCCGCGCTCGCGATCGCCACCGCCGCGCTCGCGATCGCCACTAACGCGCCTTCCAGACCGGCTCCCGCTTCTCGGCGAACGCCAGCGGGCCCTCCTTGGCGTCCTCGGACCTGATCAGGACGCCCATCTCGGCCATGGTCCGGGCCCAGCCCGCCTCTTCGTCGGTGACGACGCCGTCGTCGACCCCGTAGGCGATGCGCTTGCTGGCCTGCACCGACAGGGGTGCGTTGACGGTGATTCGCGCGGCCAGGGCCAGCGCGGCCTCCAGCACGGTGCCCGCCTCGACGACCTGGTTGATCAGGCCCCACTCGAAGGCGTCGGCGGCGGTGATCGGCTCGCCGGTCAACAGCAGCTCCATCCCCACTTTGCGCGGGAGCTGCTGCACGATCCGGAAGACGCCGCCGGCGGCCGCGATGAGCCCGCGTTTGACCTCCGGCAGGCCGAACTGGGCCCGCTCGTCGGCCACCACCAGGTCACTGGCCAGGGCCAGCTCGGTGCCCCCGCCGAACGCGGTGCCGTTGACCGCCGCGATGGTGGGCTTGTCGATGAAGTGATGCACGTAGCCGGCGAAACCCCACTCACCGTGGTCGGGGTGATACAGGTTCTCCCGACGGGAGATCGCCTTGAGGTCGGCGCCGGCGCAGAACGACTTGTCGCCGGCGCCGGTGATCACCACGGCCCGCACCTCGGGGTCGTGTTGCGCCGCGTCGAGCGCGTCCCCGACGCCGATGCTGACGGCACCGTTGACCGCGTTGCGGGCCTCGGGCCGGTTGATGGTGATCACCATGACGTTGCCGCGGCGTTCGACCAGCACCGCCGGCTGGTCGGCGGGGGCGTCCGTCACAACAGCTCCACGATGGTGGCGTTGGCCTGGCCACCACCCTCGCACATCGTCTGCAGGCCGTAGCGAATTCCCTTGTCCCGCATGTGATACAGCAGCGTGGTCATCAACCGCGCGCCCGAACCGCCCAGCGGGTGGCCCAGCGCGATCGCGCCGCCATTCGGGTTGAGCTTCTTCTCGTCGGCGCCGATGTCTTTCAGCCACGCCAGCGGGACCGGGGCGAACGCCTCGTTGACCTCGTAGGCCCCGATGTCGCCGATGGAAAGCCCGGAGCGCTTCAGCGCCTTCTGGGTCGCCGGGATGGGCGCGGTCAACATGATCACCGGGTCGGCCCCGGCCAGTACCGCGGTGTGCACCTTTGCGATCGGCGTGAGGCCGAGTTCCTTGGCCTTCTCGGCGGACATGAACAGCAGAGCGGCCGAACCGTCGGTGATCTGCGAGGAGTTGCCGGCGTGGATCACGCCGTCCTCCTTGAACGCGGGCTTCAGCGACGCCATCTTCTCCATCGGGGTGCCGCGGCGGATGCCCTCATCCTTGAGGACGACGTTGCCGTCCTGATCCTTGATGCCGACGATCTGGTCGTCGAACGCGCCGGAATCCTGTGCGGCTGCGGCCTTTTCGTGAGAGCCCAGGGAGAACTCATCGAGCGCGAGTCGGTCGAAGCCCCACTGCTCGGCGATCATTTCCGCACCGATGCCCTGGTTCGGCGTCCGGTGGTATCGGTCCTTGAACGCCTGGGGGTACGGATTACCACCGTTGGCCAGCGACGATCCCATCGGCGTCCGTGACATCGACTCGACACCGCCGGCGACGACGACGTCATAGTGCCCGGCGACCACGCCGGCCGCGGCGAAGTGGATGGATTGCTGGCTCGACCCGCACTGGCGGTCGACGGTCACGCCGGGCACGGTCTCGGGCCAACCGGCGGCCAGCAGCGCGGTGCGCCCGATGTCGAGGGCCTGCTCCCCGGCCTGCATCACGCAGCCCCAGATGACGTCGTCGACGATTCCCGGGTCGATACCGGCCTTCTCGACCAGTCCGTTCAGGACCTGCGCGGACAGGTCGGCCGGATGCACCCCGGACAGCCCGCCGTTGCGCTTCCCGAGCGGCGAGCGCACTGCCTCGACGATGACGGCTTCGGCCATGGTTGTGTCTCCTTTGACGCTGGAACCTCAGGTATTGGTGAAAGTGGGGCCTGCGTCGATTGTCAACCAAGGGGTTGGGAGGGCGCGTGGCGGGGTGGGTTTGGTTGCGCGTCGCGGCCGCGCCGAGATTGCCGCAGCGGTCGCGGTCCGCCCGCGAAGCGCGACCCTGGCGGCAATCTCGGCGAAAGGTGAACGCCTAACCGGCGGGGTAGCCGACCGACTTGACCTCGGTGTACTGGTCGAACCCGACTACACCGTTCTGGCGTCCCACCCCGCTGTACTTGTAGCCGCCGAACGGGGTATCGGCGGCGTACGGGGCGCCGCCGTTGACACCCATGAAGCCGGCCCGGATCCGGCGGGCCACCGCCAGCGAGCGCTCCAGCGAGCCCGACATCACGTTGCCGGCCAACCCGTACTTGCTGTCGTTGGCGATCCGGATCGCGTCTTCCTCGTCGTCGAACGGGATGACGGCCAGCACCGGCCCGAAGATCTCCTCCTGGGCGATGGTCATGGAGTTGTCGACGTCGGTGAAAAGCGTTGGCCGGACGAAGAATCCCTTGTCGAAGCCGGTCGGCGCGTCGGGGCCGCCGACCAGCGCCGTCGCGCCCTCCTCCACACCCTTGCGGATGTAGCCCATCACGCGGTTGCGCTACGACGAGGGCGTGGAGATTCTGAAGAGCATCTACGAGAACGTCACGTGCGGCGACCCGCAGGACCCGGGAACGCTGTGCGGTCCGGTGATCTCCGAGGTGCAGCGCAACCGCGTGATGGGCTACATCCGCAAGGGTGTGGAGGAGGGCGCGACGGCGCTGGTCGGCGGCCCCGACGCG
>NZ_LZJM01000102.1:0-24133 GCF_001667665.1 Mycobacterium sp. E342 | reverse complement strand
GGCATCGCGCTCCGGTCGTCCGGCGGCGGCCACGTTGGTCGCGCCGTGACCACAACCCTCGGCGCACGCATCGCTCATAGCGCCCAGGATAAGTCCGCAGCCTCAGTTGAATTACGGCCGCGCATTCTTACGTCGAACGCTTTGCGGCAATCGCCCATATCTTGAGACGCGCGCGCTAGTGTGCTGCGTGAGCGATGCTGCGTTGTCCCAGGAAGGGCGTAGTCGAGTGACCTCGAGCGAGCTACAAGACGCTGAGCCGGCTTCCCAGACGGCACCGGCGTCCACGCCGGCCGAAACGACTGCGGCGCACCGAGCAGAGGCGCGCAAGGGCCATAAGTTTCGCCGTCGCCGGCTTTTCCGGATCGGCCTTCAATCGAAGCTGATGCTGATGCTGCTGCTCTCCAGCATCCTGTCGATCGGGGTGATCGGGTTCATCGGGGCGTCGTCGGGCCGCAACGCGCTGCGCCAGGTCGAATCCGAGCGGCTCATCGAACTGCGCGAGTCCCAGGCGCAGCAGGTGCGGTCGCTTTTCAAAGAGGTGACCAATTCGCTGATCGTCTACAGCGGCGGGTTCAGCATCGTCGAGGCGGCAACGGCGTTCACCGACGGGTTCGCGCAGCTCTCCAACGCGACCATCACGCCGGCCCAGCAGCAGGCGCTCGTCAACTACTACGACGAAAACATGATCAAGCCGATCAAGCGGATCACGGGTGAGGAACTCGATCGCAACGCGATCCTCCCGAGTTCCAACGCGCAGAAGTACCTTCAGGCTTATTACACGGCGCCGTATCCGTCGATCTCCGACGCGCGGAAGGTCCAGGATGCCGGCGACGGCAGCGCATGGTCGGCGGCCAGCGCCCGCTACGGCTTCTACATGCACGACATCGTCACCCGTTTCGAATACCCGGACGCGCTGCTGCTGGACATGCAGGGCAATGTCGTCTTCTCGGTGAACAAAGGCCCGGACCTGGGCACCAATATCCTCACCGGACCCTACCGGGAATCCAATCTGCGCGACGCCTACCAGAAAGCCTTGCGCTCCAACGACATCAACTTCGTCTGGATCACCGACTTCCAGCCGTACCAGCCGCAGCTCGACACCCCGACGGCGTGGGCGGTGTCGCCGGTGGGGATGAACGGCAAATTCAACGGCGTCATGGCCCTGCCGCTGCCGATCTCGAAGATCAACAAGATCATGACCGCTGACAAACACTGGGAGGCCGTCGGCATGGGGCCGGCGACCGAGACGTACCTGGCCGGCCCCGACAACCTGATGCGTTCGGACTCAAGGCTTTTCCTGGAGGATCCAGCGGAATACAAACGCGAGGCGGTGGCGTCGGGCACCCCGGCCGACGTGGTGGAGCAAGCGATCCGGCTCGGCGGTACGACGCTGGTGCAGCCGGTCCCGACCGCGGGTCTTCGCGCCGCCCAACGCGGACAGACGGGGGTCATCAGCGCCACCGACTACCTGGGCAACCGGGAGTTGGAGGCCTACGCCCCGTTGACCGTGCCGAACTCCGATCTGCACTGGTCGATCCTGGCGACCCGGGACAACTCGGATGCCTTCGCGCGCCTGGGCAGGTTCAGCAGAACGGTCGTGCTGGCGGTGTCGATCATGATCTTTGCCATCTGCGTGGCGTCGATGGTGCTTGCGCAGCTGATGTTGCGGCCGATCCGCCGGCTGCAGGCGGGCACGCAGAAGATCAGCTCGGGCGACTACGCGGTCAACATCCCGGTAAAGACACGCGACGAGATCGGCGACCTCACCGCGGCTTTCAACGAGATGAGCAGGAGCCTGGCGATCAAGGAGGAGTTGCTCAACGAACAACGCCGGGAGAACGACCGCCTGTTGCTGGCGCTGATGCCCGAGTCGGTGGTTCGGCGATACCGCGAGGGGCAGGAGACCATCGCGCTGGAACACCAGGGCGTGGCGGTGATCTTCGCCGAAATCGTCGGGCTCGACGAGATCTCCGTCGATGTATCCGGCGACGAGTTGGTGGGGATCGTCGACGAGTTGTTCCGCCAGTTCGATTCGGCGGCCGAGTCTCTGGGCGTCGAGCGGATCCGCACCTTCCACAACGGCTATCTCGCCAGCTGTGGGGTGGTCACGCCGCGGCTGGACAGCATCCACCGCAGCGTCGACTTCGCCATCGAAATGCGCCACATCATCGATCGGTTCAATACCCAAGCCGGTCACCAGCTGCGCCTTCGGGTGGGCATCAGCACCGGTGACGTCATCAGCGGACTGGTCGGCCGCTCGGGGCTCGTCTACGACATGTGGGGCGCGGCGGTGAGCTTGGCTTACCGAATGCAAAGCGGCGCAAACCAATCGGGCATCTATGTGACCTCGCAGGTGTACGAGGCGATGCGGGATGTTCGGCATTTCACGCCAGACGGCACCATCTCGGTCGGCGGAGCCGAGCAAGCGATCTACCGGTTGTCGGAGCGGTCATGAACCTGTTCGACTCATCGTGGTTCTACTGGGCCATCGGGGTCGCGGTCGGGTTCCCGGTCGTTTTGATCCTGCTCACCGAGCTGCACCGCATGCTGGTCCGCCGAAACAGCCAGCTGGCCAGGCAGGTAAGCCTGCTGCGCAACTACCTGCTGCCGCTGGGTGCGCTGTTGCTGCTGCTCGTCAAGGCTTCGCAGGTGCCGGCCGGAGAGGGCACGGTGCGGATCCTCACGACGGTGTTCGGCCTGCTGGTCCTGGTGCTGGTGCTGTCCGCCCTGAACGCCACGGTGTTCGAGGGCGCGCCCGACGACAGCTGGCGCAAACGACTGCCCACCATCTTCGTCGACGTCGCCCGCTTCGGGGTCATCGGCGTCGGCCTGGCGGTGATGCTGTCGATGATCTGGGGCGTCCGGATCGGCGGCTTGTTCACCGCGCTGGGCGTCACGTCGGTGGTCATCGGTCTGATGCTGCAGAACTCCGTCGGCCAGGTCGTGTCCGGCTTGTTCATGCTGTTCGAGCAGCCGTTCCGGATCGATGAGTGGCTGGACACCGGGACGGCGCGGGGGCGCGTCGTTGAGGTGAACTGGCGATCCGTACACATCGACACCGGCAGCGGGATCCGCATCATGCCCAACTCGATGCTGGCCAGCACCTCGTTCACCAATCTCAGTCGCCCGTCCCGCGCGTACGACTGTGCGATCACAACGAAATTCGCGGCCGGCGATTCGCCGGACAAGGTGTGCGCGATGTTGACGCGGGTGGCCGTGGCGCTACCGGCCCGCAGACCCGAAATCCCGCCCACCACCGTCGCCTTGGGCGGCGGCCAGTATCGCACGAGCATTCGGTTGTCGTCGCCCGCCGACGCCGAGGCCACCGAAGCGACGTTCCTGCGCTGGGTTTGGTACGCCGCGCGGCGGGCGCGGCTTCGGCTCGACGGTGCTGACGACAACTATTCGACCAAGCAACGGGTGGAAAAGGCGTTGCGCACGGTGGTGGCGCCGGCGTTGCGGCTGAGTCACGCCGATCAGCAATCACTGGTGCCGTACGCGAAGATCGTCCGCTTCGGCGCCGACGAAATCCTCGAGTCGGCCGGTGAGGTGTCCCGTGGGATGACCTTCCTGGTGGCCGGCCGGGTGCGCTTGACCGCGACGACCGACGACGGATCGGTGGTACCGGTCACCACCCTGGACGAGGGATCGTTCCTCGGCCTGACCGCGCTCACCCGTCAGCCCAACCTCGCCGGCGCGTACGCACTGGACGAGGTGACCGCGCTACAGATCGATCGCGAGCACCTCGAGGATCTCGTGATGCGTAAGCCCGTGCTCTTGCAAGACCTGGGTCGACTGATCGACGAGCGGCAAGCCAAGGTGCGCCAGGCTACTCGGCATGAACGAACCGGGCCCACCCGCATCGAGGCGCCGATGTCGGCGAAACCCCTCCGCTGACCTTCGGCGAGCGGGAATCTCGATCGCCGGCGCGTTACGCGCGTGGCGGATGCCGTAATACCCGGGCCGCCTCACCCGACCGCTGAACGCCCGCTACCCTGGTTCAATGAGTCTGCAAGCACCATCGCTGCCTGACTTGCGCCGAGAAGTCCACAACGCCGCTCGCCGCGCCCGGGTCGCCTCCCGCGTGCTGGCGCTTCTGCCGACTGTCGCCAAGGACCAGGCGCTGCGCTCCGCGGCCGACGCGATAGCGGCCCATACCGACTTGATCCTGTCGGCCAACGCCGAAGATCTCAGCACCGCCGAAGCCGTCGGCACGCCGACGGCGATGCTCGACCGGTTGGCGCTGGACGCCAAACGTGTCGAGGGAATCGCCGCCGGCCTGCGCCAGGTCGCCGGGCTGCCCGACCCGGTCGGGGAGGTGCTGCGCGGCTACACCCTGCCGAATGGCTTGCATCTGCGGCAGCAGCGCGTGCCGCTCGGCGTCGTCGGCATGATCTACGAAGGCCGGCCCAACGTCACCGTCGACGCCTTCGGTCTGGCGCTCAAGTCGGGCAACGCCGTGTTGTTGCGCGGAAGCTCCTCGGCGGCGCGATCCAACCAGGCGCTGGTGCAGGTCCTGCGGGCCTCGCTGGTCGGCGAGGACCTGCCCGCCGATGCCGTGCAACTGCTTTCAGCCGCCGACCGCGCCACGGTGACGCACCTGATCCAGGCCCGCGGCCTGGTCGACGTGGTGATTCCGCGCGGCGGAGCCAGCCTGATCAACGCCGTGGTCCGCGACGCCCAGGTGCCCACCATCGAGACCGGCGTCGGCAACTGCCACGTCTACGTGCACGAAGGGGCCGACCTCGATGTCGCGGAACGCATCCTGCTGAACTCCAAGACCCGCCGGCCCAGTGTCTGCAACGCCGCCGAGACGCTGTTGGTCGATGCCGCGATCGCCAAAAAGGCCCTGCCGCGGTTGGTGTCCGCCCTCGAGGATGCCGGCGTGACCGTGCACGGAGGGTTCTCGGCGGACGCGTCGGAGGACGACCTGCGCCGCGAATACCTGTCGATGGACATCGCGGTCGCGGTGGTCGACGGCGTCGACGCCGCGATCTCGCACATCAACGAGTACGGCACGGGCCATACCGAGGCCATCGTCACCAGCAATATGGCTGCGGCGCAACGGTTTAGTGACGGTGTCGACGCCGCAGCGGTGATGATCAACGCGTCGACGGCGTTCACCGACGGTGAGCAGTTCGGCTTCGGTGCCGAAATCGGCATCTCCACCCAGAAACTGCACGCCCGCGGTCCGATGGGGCTGCCGGAGCTGACCTCGACCAAATGGATTGCCTGGGGCGACGGACAAGTCCGTCCCGCCTGACACAGCGACGAAAAATGCTTGAGGAGAACTGAGATTGTGAGCGTGCCCGCCCGGCCCAAGCCGTTGTTCGCCGACATCGACGACGTCTCGCGACGGTTGGCCGAGACCGGTTACCTGCCCGACACCGCCACCGCGACCGCGGTGTTCCTGGCCGACCGGCTGGGCAAGCCGCTACTGGTGGAGGGCCCCGCGGGCGTCGGCAAGACCGAACTTGCCCGCGCCGTCGCCGAGGCGACCGGCTCGGGACTGGTCCGGCTGCAGTGCTACGAAGGGGTGGACGAGGCCCGCGCGCTCTATGAGTGGAACCACGCCAAGCAAATCCTGCGCATTCAGGCCGGCTCCGGAGACTGGGATCAAACCAAAGACGATGTGTTCAGCGAGGAATTCCTGCTGCAACGTCCGCTGCTGACCGCCATCCGGCGCACCGAGCCCACGGTGCTGCTGATCGACGAAACCGATAAGGCCGACATCGAAATCGAGGGCCTGCTGCTCGAGGTGCTGTCCGACTTCGCGGTGACCGTCCCGGAATTGGGCACGATCACCGCGGAGCGCACACCGTTCGTGGTGCTGACCTCCAACGCCACCCGGGAACTGTCCGAGGCCCTCAAACGTCGATGCCTGTTCTTGCACATCGACTTTCCCAGTCCCGAGCTGGAACGCCGCATCCTGTTGTCGCGGGTGCCCGAGTTGCCCCAGCACCTCGCGGAAGAACTGGTGCGCATAATCGGCGTGCTGCGCGGCATGCAGCTCAAGAAGGTGCCGTCCATCGCCGAGACCATCGACTGGGGCCGTACGCTGCTCGCGCTCGGCCTCGACACCATCGACGACTCCGTCGTCGCCGCCACCCTGGGTGTGGTCCTCAAGCATCAATCCGACCAGCAGCGCGCGAGCGGCGAGCTCCGGTTGAACTAGGAACCCACCGATGGCCCCTCGTCGCATCCGGCCCGCCCGGCCGCTCGCCCCGCACGGACTGCCCGGTCACCTGGTTGGCTTTGTGGAAGCGCTTCGCGGAGTGGGTATTTCGGTGGGGCCATCCGAGACCGTGGATGCCGGCCGGGTGATGGCCACCCTGGGTTTGGCTGACCGCGAGGTGCTGCGCGAGGGCATCGCGTGCGCCGTGTTGCGCAGTCCGGAACACCGCGAGACCTACGACGCCATGTTCGACCTATGGTTCCCGGCCGCGTTGGGCACACGCGCGGTCGTCACCGACGAAGACGCCGACGGGGCGCAGGATGGCTCGTTGCCGCCCGACGACGTCGAGGCGATGCGCCAGATGCTGCTGGACCTGCTCACCGAGAATCCCGACCTCGCCGACATGGACGAGCGGCTGGTCGCGATGATCGCGCGCATCGTGGAGGCCTACGGCAAATACAGTTCCAGCCGCGGCCCGTCGTTCTCGTCATACCAGGCACTCAAGGCGATGGCGCTGGACGAACTGGAGGGCAAGCTGCTGGCGGGGCTCCTCGCCCCCTACGGCGACGAGCCAACCCCCACCCAGGAGCAGATCGCCAAAGCGCTTGCCGCGCAGCGGATCACCCAGCTGCGCAAGATGGTCGACGCCGAGACCAAACGGCGCACCGCCGAACAACTCGGGCGTGACCACGTCCAGATGTACGGCATCCCACAGCTTTCCGAGAACGTCGAGTTCCTGCGCGCCTCCGGAGACCAGCTGCGCCAGATGCAGCGGGTGGTGGCCCCGCTGGCCCGGACCCTGGCCACCCGGCTGGCGGCACGGCGACGACGCAGCCGCGCCGGGGTGATCGACCTGCGTAAGACGCTGCGCAAGTCGATGTCCACCGGCGGCGTGCCGATCGACGTGGTGCTGGCCAAACCGCGACCGGCGCGCCCGGAACTGGTGGTGCTGTGCGATGTGTCCGGTTCGGTCGCCGGGTTCAGCCACTTCACCCTGTTGTTGGTGCACGCTCTGCGCCAACAGTTCTCGCGCGTCAGGGTGTTCGCGTTCATCGACACCACCGACGAGGTGACCCACATGTTCGGCCCGGAGGCCGATCTGGCCGTGGCGATCCAGCGGATCACCCGGGAGGCCGGCGTGTACAGCCGCGACGGGCATTCCGATTACGGCAATGCCTTCGCGTCGTTCGTGCAGGCGTTCCCCAACGTGCTGTCGCCGCGCAGCTCGCTGCTGGTGCTCGGGGACGGCCGCACCAACTACCGCAATCCCGAGACGGGGTTGCTGGCCCACATGGTCACCGCCAGCCGGCACGCGCACTGGCTGAACCCCGAGCCCAGGCATCTGTGGGGCAGCGGCGACTCTGCGGTGCCGCGCTACCAGGAGATCATCACGATGCACGAATGCCGGTCGGCCAAGCAGCTCGCCGCGGTGATCGACCAGCTGCTGCCGGTCTAGGGGCGTTGCCCGGCCGTTTCACACCTGCCACACGCGTCTCCTGCCGGACGCAGAGTCGCATGTGGCGCCGTGACCAATGCTTCGGAATCGGGCGCCATCGCCGGCTCAAGTAAGCTGGCAAATCGTGCAAAAGCAGCTGCGCAGGCTGGGCGTGATGGGTGGGACGTTCGATCCCATCCATTACGGGCACCTGGTTGCCGCCAGCGAGGTCGCCGACCGGTTCGACCTCGACGAAGTGGTGTTCGTGCCCAGCGGTCAGCCTTGGCAGAAGGACCGGCAGGTGTCGGCCGCGGAGGACCGGTACCTGATGACGGTGATCGCCACCGCGTCCAACCCGCGCTTCTCGGTGAGCCGCGTCGACATCGACCGCGCCGGGCCCACCTACACCAAGGACACCCTGCGGGATCTGCACGCCCTCAACCCCGATGCGCAGCTGTACTTCATCACCGGCGCCGACGCGCTCGCCTCCATCCTGTCCTGGCAGGGCTGGCAGGAGATGTTCGACTTGGCGCGGTTCGTCGGCGTCAGCCGGCCCGGATACGAGTTGCGGCGCGAACACATCACCGGCGTCCTGGGCGAACTGGACGACGAGGTGCTCACGCTCGTCGAGATCCCGGCGCTGGCCATCTCGTCGACCGATTGCCGTCTGCGCGCCGAGCAGCGTCGACCCCTGTGGTACCTGATGCCCGACGGTGTCGTGCAGTACGTCTCCAAGCGCCGGCTGTATCGCGGCGGCGGACAACCGAAGGACGCCGTGAGCCGCTCAACCCTGCCCGCCGGGAACAACACGTGACCGCCACCCAGGAGGCCATCGACATGGCGACCGTCGCCGCCGGCGCGGCCGCCTCGAAGCTGGCCGACGACGTCGTGGTGATCGACGTGTCGGGCCAGCTGGTCATCACGGACTGCTTCGTCATCGCGTCGGCGTCCAACGAGCGGCAGGTCAACGCCATCGTCGACGAGGTCGAGGAGAAGATGCGCCGGGCCGGCTACAAGCCGGCGCGCCGGGAGGGCACTCGAGAGGGCCGCTGGACGCTGCTGGACTACCGCGACATCGTCGTGCACATCCAGCATCAGGACGACCGCGACTTCTATGCGCTGGACCGGTTGTGGGGTGACTGCCCGGTGGTGCCGGTGGACCTCGCCGAGGTCCCGGAAGACCCGGCGGGCGCGCAATGACGATTCGTCGCCTGATCATGTTGCGGCACGGGCAGACCGAGTTCAACGCCGGTAGCCGGATGCAGGGTCAGCTGGATTCCCAACTCAGCGAACTCGGGCGGGCACAAGCGATCGCCGCCGCTGAGGTGCTGGGCAAGCTGCAGCCGTTGCTGATCGTCTCGTCCGATCTGCATCGCGCCTTCGACACGGCGATCCGGCTGGGGGAGCGGACCGGCCTGCCCATCCGGGTGGACCCGCGGTTGCGTGAAACCCATCTCGGCGACTGGCAGGGGTTGACGCACACCGAGGTCGACGCGCAGGCCCCCGGCGCCCGCCTGGCCTGGCGCGAAGACGCCACCTGGGCGCCCCATGGCGGCGAGAGCCGGGTCGACGTGGCCTCCCGCAGCGTGCCGTTGGTGGCCGAACTGGTGTCCGGCGAGCCGGAGTGGGGCGGCCCCCAGCATGCCGACCGCCCGGTGGTGCTGGTGGCCCACGGCGGCCTGATCGCCGCGTTGTCGGCCGCGCTGCTGGAGCTTCCGGTGGCCAACTGGCCGGTATTGGGCGGCATGGGCAATGCCAGCTGGGTGCAGCTTTCGGGCCATTCGGACGACGACGCAGGCGTGGATGCCATCCGCTGGCGTCTGGACGTCTGGAACGCTTCGGCGCAGGTGTCCAACGATGTCCTCTGAGGCCCGGCCCACCCTGCTGATATTCGCCGACTCCCTGGCCTATTACGGGCCCACCGGCGGATTGCCCGCCGACGATCCACGCATCTGGCCCAATATCGTTGCCGCCCAATTGGGTTGGGATGTCGAGCTCATCGGTCGCATCGGCTGGACCTGCCGTGACATCTGGTGGGCCGCGACCCAGGACCCGCGCGCCTGGTCGGCGCTGCCCAGGGCGGGCGCGGTCATCTTCGCCACCGGCGGCATGGATTCGCTGCCGTCGGTGCTGCCGACGGCGCTGCGCGAACTCATCCGTTACGTGCGGCCGCCGCGGCTGCGCCGCTGGGTCCGCGATGGCTACGGCTGGCTGCAGCCCAGGCTGTCACCGGTGGCCCGGTCCGCGTTGCCTGCGCACCTGAGCGCCGACTACCTCGAACAGACGCGCAGCGCAATCGATTTCAACCGCCCCGGCATCCCGATCGTGGCGTCACTGCCGTCCGTGCACATTGCCGACACCTACGGCAGGGCCCACCACGGCCGCCCCGCCACCGCGGCGGCCATCACCGAGTGGGCGCAGAGCCACGATGTCCCGCTGGTGGATCTCAAAGCGGCTGTTGCCGAACAGATCATGAGCGGGCGGGGAAACCCTGACGGCATTCACTGGAACTTCGAGGCCCACCAGGCGGTGGCCGAGCTGATGCTCAAGGCGCTGGCCGAGGCCTTGCAGAAAGCTCAAGCGGCGACCGACGAGGCGCGCGGATAGCGTCATGCCTGTCGTTGTGGTGACCGATGCGTCGGCGCGCTTGCCGGCGGACCTGTTGGACAAGTGGGCGATTCGCGTTGTGCCGCTGCACATTCTGCTCGACGGTGTCGATCTGCGTGACGGCGTGGACCAGATCCCCGACGACGTCTACAAGCGCCACGCCACCACCGCGGCGGCCACGCCGGCCGAACTGGCCGACGCCTACCAGCAGGCGCTGACCGACAGCGGCGGGGACGGCGTGGTGGCGGTGCACCTGTCGTCCGCGCTGTCGGGAACCTGTGGCGCCGCCCAACGGACCGCGGCCGACCTGGACCCCCACGTGCGGGTCGTCGACTCCAGGTCGACCGCGATGGGCACCGGTTTTGTCGCGTTGGCCGCCGCGCGGGCCGCGGCCGCCGGAGGCGACCTCGACGCCGTCGCCGACGCGGCGAATCTGGCTGTGCGGCACAGCCATGCGTTCATGGTGGTGCACCGGCTGGACAACCTCCGACGCAGCGGACGGATCGGCGGGGCCAAGGCGTGGCTGGGTACCGCGCTGGCCCTCAAGCCGCTGCTGCGCATCGACGACGGCAAACTCGTTCTCGCGCAACGCATCCGTACCGTCACCCACGCGACGGAGGCGATGATCGACCGGGTCTGCGAGGTGGCGGGCGACAGTCCAGCCGCCCTGGCGGTCCATCACGTCGCCAATCCGGACGGCGCCAAGGAGGTGGCCGCGACACTGGCGCGGCGGTTACCGGCCTGCGAGCCGGCGATCATCACCCCGTTGGGGCCGGTGCTGGCGCTGCACGTCGGCGCGGGAGCCGTCGCCGTCGTCGTGCAGCTGCCGACGCCTTAGACGGAGGATGCCGCCACCGACCGCCGCGCGTTGTCGCCCCGTGGATGCACCACTTGCGGCCACCAGAACCAACGGCCCAGCAGCGTCGCGATCGACGGCATCAGCAACGTGCGCACGACGAGCGTGTCGAGCAGCAGACCGATGCACACCGTCGAACCGAACTGCCCCAGCACCCGCAAGTCGCTGCCCAGCATGGCCGCCATGGTGAACGCGAACACCAGACCCGCCGCCGTCACCACCCCGCCGGTACCTGCCATCGATCGGATGATGCCCGTCTTGAGGCCGGCATGGATCTCTTCTTTGAACCGGGAGACCAGCAACAGGTTGTAGTCGGATCCGACGGCCAGCAGGATGATCACGGACAGCGCCATCACGATCCAGTGGATCCTGATGCCGAACAGGTCCTGCCAAATCAGCACGGACAGGCCGAACGACGCGGCAATCGAGCTGGCCGCGGTGCCGACGATCACCAACGCGGCCACCACGCTCCGGGTAAGCAGCAGCATGATCATGAAGATCAGCGTCAGGGCGGACACCACGGCGATCATCAGGTCGTATTTCTCGCCGTCGGCCATGTCCTTGAACGTCGCGGCGGTTCCGCCCAGATAGACCCGGGCGTCGGACAGCGACGATTGCTTGAGACCCTCCTGGGCGGCGGTGCGTTCGGCGTCGACTTGCGCGATGCCCTCCGGCGACATCGGATCGCCCTGATGCGTGATGAAGAACCGCGCCGATTTACCGTCCGGCGACAAGAACATCCGAAGGCCGGTCTGGAAGTCCGGGTTGTCGAAGGCCTCGGGCGGCAGGTAGAAGAAGTCGTCGTTCTTCGATGCGTCGAAGCTTTGGCCCATCACGATCGCGGTGTTACTCATCGCCTCCATCTGGTCGATCATCGCCTTGAACGTCTGATACAGGGTGAGCGTGATGCCCCTGGTGGTCTTCAGCGTGGTGATCAGCGTGGGAAATAGCGCGGTCAGGTCGCGTGAGGCTTTGGCGGTGTGCTCGATATCGGCTGTCAGGTAGTGGAACTGCTCGGCGAGCTGGTCGAACCCGTCGAACGTGTCGAACAGGGACCGCAACCCGATGCACACGGGGATGTCGTAGCAGTGCCGCTCCCAGTAGAAGACGCTGCGTATCGGCCGGAAGGTGTCGTCGAAATCCGCGATGTGGTCACGCAGGTTGTCGGTGATCTGCGACGTCACCGCGGTGGTCTTCGCGCTGTCGTCGGCGGCGTTGGCCAGGTCTAGCGACACCTCGTATTGGCGTTGCGTGGTATCGATCTGGGTCTGCAGGTCGTCGGCCATCCGGAGGATGTCGGCGATGCGTTCCTTGAGGAAACTCATGTTCTGCATCGTCGTCTGACTCTGGACGCTGTTCTGAAAAGGTATCGAGCTGTGCTGGATCGGAATGCCCAGCGGCCGGGTGATGTCCTGGACCATGGCGATGCCCAGCGTGCGCATCTCGTTTTTGGCCACCCGGTCCAGCACCAGCATGTCGGCCGGGTTTCGCATGTCATGGTCGGATTCGACCATCAACAGGTCGGGGTTCATCCGCGCCTCGGAGAAATGCCGGTTCGCGGCCTCTTGTCCTTGATTGGATGGGGCTGACAAAGGCAGGTAATGGCGGTCGTTGTAGCTCGTGTGGAAGCTCGGCAGGGCAATCATGCCGACCAGCACGACCGCGGCGCTCACGGCCAAAACCGGTGCCGGCCAACGTACTACGGCGGTACCGACCCGGCGCCACAGCCGGCCACGCTTGGCCTGCCTCTCGAACAAGTGGAAGCGGCTGCCGACGAAGACCACCGCGGGCCCCAGCGTGACGCCCGCCAGCACCACGACGATCATGCCGATCGCCACGGGCGCCCCCATGGTGTTGAACCACGGTAGCCGCGAAAAACTGAGGCAATAGGTCGCGCCCGCAATAGTCAGGCCCGACCCCAAGACGACCGGGGCGACGCCCTTGAATGTGGTGTAGTACGCGGTTTCCCGGTCCTCGCCCGCGGCCAACGCCTCCTGATAGCGGCCGATCAGGAAGATGCCGTAGTCCGTCCCCGCGGCGATCGCCAACATGGTGAGGATGTTGGCGGCGAACGTGGTGAGCCCGAATGCGTTGTGGTACGCGAGAACCGCGACGACCCCCCGCGAACACGCCAGCGCGACAAAGGTCATGAACAGCTGCACCAGCGTGGTGACGATGGACCGGTAGACCAGCAGCAACATGATCGCGATGGCGCCCAGGGTGAACAGCGTGATCTTGGCCAGGCTGGCGTTACCGATGATGTGCATGTCGTCGGACAGCGCGGCGGGGCCCGTGACGTAGGCCTTCACGCCGGGTGGCGCCTTGTTCTCCTCGATCACCTTGCGCACGGAATCCACGGACTCGTTGGCCAGCGTCGTGCCCTGGTTACCGGCGAGGTTCACCTGCACATAGGCGCTCTTGGCATCGGCGCTCTGCGCACCCGCGGCCGTCAGCCGGTCGCCCCAGAAGTCCTGAATGTGCTGAATGTGCTTCGGATCCTGGCGAAGTTGCCGAATCAGCTTGTCGTAGTACTGGTGCGCGTCGGGACCGAGCGGTTGCTGGCCCTCCAACACGATCATCACCGTGCTGTTGGAGTCGAATTCGCGGAAATTGTGGCCCAGGCGCATCATCGCCTTCATCGACGGCGCGTCCAGCGGTGTCATCGGCGCCGAGTGGGCCTCACCCACCTTTTCCAGTGTCGGAACGATGACATTCACCAGGACCGTCACGAACAACCAAATCAAAATGATCGGCACCGCAAAGATGCGGATTGCATGTGGCAAGTACGGCCGGTGGCCCCGCTCGGCCTTGGACACACCCTTGACGGTGATCGGGCCGGTGTCGGCCGCGCTCAGGTCACGCTGGGTCTCGTTGCTCGCGTTGGTCATGCGGACTTCACCAGGCAGAAGGTCTGCGCGTTGTGGCCGTCGGAACTGCGCTGTTCGCGCACGACGCCGTCCACGGTGATCTTGCAGCTGATCTCACCGCTGTCGCTTTGCGCCATGATGTTGGCGCTGACCGACGGCAGGGTCGTCGAGATGGTGGCCGACCACGGCAGCGGCGCCGCGTTCACCTGATGGGTGTTGGCGTTCTCGTCCCAGTAGTTGATGTTGGCGGTGGCCCCGGGTGGCCCGGTGATGTCGTAGACGACGACCTTCGGGTTGAACTGCACGATTTCGATCCCCTTGCCGGCGTTCGCGTTGAGGTCCTGAGAGCCGAAAATCTTGTGGAGCCGCGACACGATCAATGCCGAAACGGCCAGGACTACCACCAAAACCAGCGGAATCCACGCCCGTTTGAGCACACGGGTCACGGTGCCGGTACGTGGACCCGAGTCTGGACCAGCCACCACCTGACCGCCTTCCGCTTGCCCGCCGTCCGGGCATTGCCGCAAAGCTCACCTACATCGCCGACGACACCGCTGTCTTCCGACTATTTGCTCAGCTAAGCACTCTAAACCTTAGTGCACGCAAGCGTTCCTCCGGGGGCCTTCGGTGTGGTGAACGGCATATGGTGCGGCCTAACGGGCCACCCGGCCGGTCACCGGCGGCAGATCGGCGAGTGTCACGATCCCCGGCTCGGCGGCGACGACGGCCGGGACCGCGTTGGTAACCGGCATCGCGGTGTAGATCATCCCCAGCCCCATGAACCCGGGCTCGGTCCAGTCCTTCGGCGGCAGGCAATGCAGAACGGTGCGCATGTTGGGCAACCCGAAGACCTGAATGACGTGGCCGTGCTCCAGCGGTTTGGGCGGCACCACGTGATCGCCCATGGTCCAGTTGAAGCCCACGCTGACCACGTTGCGGTCGCCTTCCCAGCCGCGGTGGTAGCCATAGACGCCGCCCACCGTTCCCGCGGGGATGCGCATGAACCCCAGATCGGAATCGCCGGTGGCGGCGGTGAACGTCACGTCGAAGGTCATCCGGTCCAGCTTCGCCCCGATCGCGTCGGCCATCATGGCGGCGGATTCGGCGAAGACCTCGCTTTCGCGCCGCACGGTTTCGGCCAGCCCCGGCGTATCGGGATCCTGCGAGAAGCCCATCGCCGTCTGGGTTTCCGCCGATTCGTAGGTCGAGCAGTCCACCGACTCGGTGATGCGAATCTCGTCGACGCGTTCGCAGGCGCCGGACAGCACCATGCCGACCATGTTCGTCATGCCGGGGTGCGCGCCGCTGCCGAAGATCGTCGACCCGCCCCGTTTGCAGGCATCGACGATGCGTTCGCGGTCCTCCGGCGTCTGCTTGCCCCCGGTGATCCAGGCCGCGCTGGAGCACACGTTGACGCCCGCTTCCAGTAACCGCACCAATTCATCGACGCCTGCCCACAACGGGTTATAGCAACACGCATCCGCGCCCAGGGCGAGCAGCGCGTCGATGTCGTTCGTCGCCCGCACTCCGGTCGGTTCGGGCCAGCCGGCCAGTTCGGCGGCATCCGCCCCCACCTTGTCCGCCCCGTGCGCATACACGCCGACCAGCTCCATGTCCGGCCTGCCGATGATGGCGTGCAGCGAACGGCGCCCGATGTTCCCGGTCGTCCATTGGATCACCCGCAGCGGACGGTCGGCCGGAAATTTGCTCATCGCGTCTCCTTTGACGTGGCGAATTTGAGCCATTATCGCCGACGGGCCGGAGCGTATCGGGGCCCGGCTATCCGGTCAGCGGTTGCCCTGACCGAACGCGGCCATGGAGCTGGACAACAGCTGCGAAAACGGGTCGGCACCGCCGCCGAAGGTGGCCTGACTGGCCGGGGCGATCACGGCGGCGGGGTCGAAGCCCCGCACCGGATCCACTTGGATGGGTGCGGTCAGCGGGTCGTCGTTCCGCGAATATCCCGCGTTCACCATGGGCGTCAGCTCGGCGTCGAGCTGATTCAGCACGTCTTCAGGCACCCCGAGGTAGCCCAACGGCAACACCAGCGGGAGGTGTCTTTCGGGAATCAGATACGTCGTTGTGGTCGCGCCCCGGGAGTTGACGGTGGTCCTGATGTTCTGCGGCGGCACCATGCTCGGGTCGGTGAACGCGACCGCGGTATGCCCGGTCGCCTCGCCCACCAGGGTGTTGGCGAGGGCCAGCAGGTTGTCCGGCCGGTCTGGGAAGTCGGCGATCATGTCGTACGCCGCGACGAACGCCTTGGTGTCGTACTGGCTTTCCACGGGGGGCGGTATCCGGTAATCCATTGCGGGAACGACGGCGCCGACCGGAAAAACGGAGGTCAGGAAGCTCTGGCCGAAGGGATGCCGCCCAACCGGATTGCCAAAAGTGCTGAAGACCAATTGATTCGGTGGGGGAGCGGTCGGATCGTTCGCCAGCCGTGCCTGCTCGGCGTCAACCACGAGCGAACCCTCGGACAGGCCGATCGCGGCGCCGTGGCCACCCCGGCGGATCGCCGCGTCCAGGTTGTCCTCGCCGACGGCCACCGACTCGCCGATGCTGGGTCCGTCGACGCCCAGGCCCGGGAAGGCTTCATCCAGCCGCCCTATCCCCGGAAAGAGCCGCTCGAGCACGTGGCCCTGCACCTGCCCGGCGGGGTAGTTGACGATTTCGCGCTTGAGCCCCGGGAACCATCCGGCCCCCAGGCGCCTGCCGTACTCGTCATACGGGATACCCGGGACGTGGGCGCCTCCGAGGGCGTACGCCATCCCGCCGGCGGCCGTCCCGTCGCCCGGCGCGTCGTCGGCCGTCGCGATTCCGAGGCCGAAACACCCTGTGGCCCCGAGGGTTACCAGAGCGGTAACTCCTGCGAGTAGTTTCTGCATCACCACTTCCCGGCCACTTCCCGCCTGCTCGACTCCGCCTCGTAGTGTCGCATACCGCGCCGGCTGACCGGGTGCCTACGGCGCATTGCCGGCCGCTGAGCCCACGGGCGGCCGCCGCGATCCCGGTCGGGACGGCCACCAGCTCGCCCGCCCGACCAGCGTAGCCAGCGCGGGCACGGTGATGGTGCGCACCACGAAGGTGTCGAGCAAGATTCCGATCCCGATCACCACACCGCCCTGGACGACGGTGCTGATGCTGGCGAACACGAGCCCCCACATCGAGGCGGCGAAGATCAAACCCGCCGCGGTGATCACCCCGCCGGTCGAACCCAGCGTGCGGATGATGCCGTAGCGCATGCTGTGCGGGGACTCGTCACGCATTCGCGAGATGAGCAGCATGTTGTAGTCCGCTCCGACCGCGACCAAGACCACGAAGGCCAAGGGCGGCACGCTCCAATGCAATTGCTGGCCGAGGACGAATTGAAACGTGAGCACGCCGATGCCGACCGCGGACAAGTACGAGATGACGACGGAAGCCACCAGATACAGCGGTGCGACGACCGCGCGCAGCAGCGCGATCAGGGTCAACAGCACGACGATGATGGTGACCGCAATGATGAATTTGATGTCGTGCTCGTAGAAGTCCCGCGTGTCCCGCAGCGTGACGGGGTAGCCAGCCATCGCGATCGAGGCGTCCGCCAACGCGGTATTCGGTTGGGCTCCGCGGGCGGTGTCGGCGATCGCGTTGACCTGATCCATCGCCTCGGCGCTGAACGGATTCAATTTGGTCTGAACCAAATACCGCACCGAGTGGCCGTCCGGCGAGACGAACGCCTTCGCGGCCTTCTTGAACTCCTCCATGTGCAGGAGCTGCGCCGGGACGTTGAACCCAGCCATCGACGGGTCGGCCGCGTCGTGTTTCAGCGTCAGGAGGAAAGCCGACGCCTCACCGAGCCCGGCCCCCATCTGCTTGATCTGATCGACCAGCTGGTCCACTCCGTTAGCGACTTGCCGGCTCCCGCCGGCGAACTCCTCGGCGCCTTGTTGTAGGTGGTTCAGGTCCGCCGGCAGGCCCCCGGGTTGGTCCAGCCCCATCGCATGCAGCGCCTTGACGAAGCTGGCCAAAGCAGCACGCAGATGATCGACCGAGGCGTTGAGGGTCTGCCTGTCCTGAAACGCCTGCAGTTGTCCGGCCAGATCGTTGATCTGGTCGAGGCTTCCGTCGCCACGCGCGTTCACCACGCGCTCGAATTGGGCCCGGGTGGCGCTGCAGGACAGGTCGGCATCGCAGACCTGGTTGCCCTCCAGCGCGTTGAGCACCGGGGCCACCCAGGCGAACAGATCCTTGACCGCCGCGAAGTTCAGGCCGATGGTATGGCCGAGCGAGTTGATGCTGCTGACCAGCTTGGCCGCCAAGACGACTTCTTTGACCAACTTGTCACCGCCGTATTGGCTCCTGATCGACGTGAAGGCGTCGGTCAGGCCCCGCATCCCGGCCACCATCTGGTTGACTTGCCCGCGCACATCGCCGAGGTTGTCGGCCAGCGTGTTCGCCCCGGCGGCCAGTCGGTTCAGGTCGTCGGTGTGGTCGCTGATCAGGGTGGAGCCGGCGCCCAGGCGAGCGCCGATCGCGCCCGCCTGATACGTCGCCCGGAACTGTTCCGGCACGGCTCCCGCGGGCCGGGTCACGCCGCTGACCTGAGCGATGTTGGGCAGTTGGCTGACTCGGGTGGCCATCTGCTCCAGATCCGCCAGGGCCCGCGGTGTGCGCAGGTCGTGCGGTGACTGGACGAGGATGTATTCGGGAATGGACTGGTTGACCGGGAAATGGCGATCCAGCGCGGCATATCCGGCCGAGCTCGGGGCCGAGGCGCTCAGCGCCTTGCGGTCGTCGTAGTTGAAGCGCACCAAGCCCGCGCAGCCGGCGAGCATGATCAGCACCAGCACGCTGGCGACCAGATGACTTCGCGGCCGTCGCACGATGCGTATCCCCGACCGCCGCCAAAACCGGGCGGTGAGTTCGCGCGACGGTTTGACCCACCCGCGCGGCCCGGCCAGCACGAGAATGGCGGGCAGCAAGGTCATCGCCGCGAGGAATGCGACACCGATCCCGATGGCCGAGGACACCCCCACCGTGGCGAACACGCCCATCCGGGCGAAACTCATTCCGAGGAAGGTGATCCCCACCGTCGCCGCGGACGCGGCGATCACCTTTCCGATCGAGAGCAACGCCCGCCGTACCGCTTCTTCGTAGCCGGCGCCGAGCCGCAAGTAGTCGTGATAGCGGCTGATCAGGAAGACCGCGTAATCGGTTCCCGCGCCGGCGACCATTGCGCTCAGGAAGACGATGGACTGGTTCGACACCCCTAACCCGCTGGCTTGCGAGATGCCGGCCACGACGGCCTGCGCGATCACCATCGACGCCCCGATCGCGATGAGCGGCAGCAGCATGGTGAGCGGGTTGCGGTACACGATGAGCAGGACGACGAGCACCAGCGCGGCGATCGCGAGTTCAATCGGAGTGCGATCCCGCTCGCCCGCGACGGTGAGGTCGCTGACGGTGGCCGCGGGTCCGGCGAGGTTCGCCGTCAGCGGAGTCCCGGCGACGCTGCGCTGGACGATGTCGGCAACGCGGGTATAGGCGGCGTAGGCCTTCGGCGTGCCCAGTTCGCCGGCGATGCCGACCGGCAGCACCCAGGACTTGTGGTCTTTACTGGTCAACACCGCGCGCAGCGACGGCGTGCTGACGAAATCCTGCAACATCAGCACGTCACGCGCGTCCTCGTGCAGCGCGGTCACCACTTTGCGGTAGGCGGCTTCGTCGGGTGGCCCCAGCCCCTTCTCGTCGGTGAGGACCACCAACAGGAGGTCTTCGTCGCCCGACTCGTGAAACGCCTCGGTCATCTTCCGGGCGGCGACGCTCGACGGCGCGCCGCTGGGCAGTATCGCGAGCGGATGCCTCTGCGCCATCTCGTTCAGGGTCGGAAACGTCAGCGGCAGGGCGACCGCGACCACCACCCAGAGCCCGATCACCACCCCGGGCCACCGCATCACGAAATCGGCTAGCCGTCGCACATCGAACCCCCAGCCCGCCGGAGATGGCTCATCCGAAGAAAAGCAGCAGCCATCGTCGGCACTCCTTGCTATGCAACGCGCCCCCAGTGCCCGGTATCGGCGACCCGCATGCACACGGACTTCATCGCTGCGATGTACCGGGAAACTGATTTCTGGGCAACTGCGTTGGCGGGGTACATGATTGCCATCGCGGTGCCCTCTTCGTACCGGAAGATATAGATCGTCAGTTGATAGGAATATCTTCCGTCGGAATAGATTCCGATGCTATTTGCGTAGCCCATCTCGGCCGCCGCCAGCACGGCGTTCATCGGCGCGGCGTCGCCGTGCAGGAAATTCGTGACGGGGAAGTTCGGGCGGGGCCTGCTCAGCCACGGCGCCAATTCGAGCACGCGGTAATACGGCACCTTGGCCATGTCCAGGCTTGAATCGAAAGACGTCTGCGCCGCCCACGCCGCGTCGCTGAATGACACCGCTGCTATCGGGATGGTGATCGGAACCAACCCGGTAAACCAGCCCTGGGTCATGAAGTTGTCCGACGTCCTGCGGGTGTCTCTTGGAGTGAGCCCGTAATACGTTGTCGCGCCGGTAAATTCGTGTTCCACCTGGGCGAGGCAGGCGAACAACCCGCCGACGAAGCGGGCGCCGGCCGCCGAGCAGGCCGATTCGAATCTGGCTGTGTGCGCCGCGTCCATCAATGTGTCCGTGATCATGTCGCTCTTGGTCGGCTCCGATGGATTGCCCAATGGCAGCGGAAACTCCGGCAGGCTTCCGTTGTTGTTCTCCGCGAATTCGATCCACGCGCGCACCTGAGGCGAATCCACGGTCAAAGCCGACGTGTACCGGCGCTCTTCGACACAGAAATCGTCAAAGCTCCCGGCTGCGGGCAGCGCGAGGGGTCCGGCGCCGCTTGTCAACGCCGAATACATCGCATGCGACTCCACCATTGTGATGCCGATCAGCGCGGCATCACCGTGGACGTGATCGATGCTCGCGTAAAAGGTGAAGTGGTCCTGGTTTTGAACGATCCCGAAGCTGAAGCACTCCCACTGAAACGGGTCGGGTGTCGCGACCACATGATCGTGCAGTTGGTCGACGGCCAATTCGCCATGGACGGTGGGCGCGAATTCGATGTCGTCGGGATCATCGATGGTGTGCCGGAGGATCTCTCCGGTTTCGGTGTATTCGAACCAGCTGCGGTACGTATCGTGGCGACGCAGGTATGCGTTGAGCGCCTCGTTCATGGCGGGAATATCGCACTGGCCCGAAATTTGGCACGTGGCGATGATTTGCCGTGAATAGTCGAGCCCCGAGGTCGTTTGCCGGTGATAGCCCTGAAGATGTTGGCCCTGCATGTAGCTGACCGGGACCGGACTGACCGGCGCTTGCCGCGCCTTGACCCGGGAGGCGGGTGTGGGGTGCCAGGAAACAACTTTGCCTGGGCTCAGCGTCCACTCACCGATCGAGCCGATCGTGATCTTCCCGATGCGCAAAATCTTCTCCTCGGTCGGCCGGGCCGCCGTTTCGGCCCCGCTGGTGGCGAGATCAACATAACTTCTTCGGCCCTCGCTGATCCCGACATGCCGGGCCGCAGGTATACCGCGACGTAGTCGGGGACGGTTAGGGTAGGACCGGCCCGGCGTGGGACACAGTCCGGCATCCGGCGACACTACTCGCCGCTGGGGGGATTACTCTGCTGCTCGTCGGGTCGACGTGTGGTGCAGTGAGCGGATCAACAGCTTGGTCCGTAAAAAGTCACGGACCTGTCGCCGGAGGTTGGCCCCGGGGGATCCACCTTCGTCGTCCGAGGTGAGAGGACAGATGCATGGCAACCGCCGAGGCTCGGACGGAGCGCGCATCGGGTTTCGCGATAGTCGGCTACGCAGTGCGTGTTCCGGGTGCCGCCGACGCTTCCGAATTCTGGGACGTGTTGCGGCAAGGGCGCGATGCGGTGTCGGAGGTCCCCCCGGACCGGTGGAACGTCGAGGAATTCTTCGACCCGGACCCCGATGCGGCCGGGAAGATCGTCAGCCGCCGGGCGGGCTTCGTCGACGACGTAGTGGGGTTCGATGCGCCGTTCTTCGGGGTGTCGGCGCGCGAGGTCATGTTGATGGACCCGCAGCATCGGCTCCTGCTGGAGACGGCATGGCAGGCGGTGGAGCATTCCGGGACGGCCCCAACGGCTTTGGCGAACACCAAGACCGGGGTGTTCGTCGGCCTGTCCACCCACGACTACCTGGCGATGGTCTCGGACGAATTGAAGTACGACGCGATCGACGCGTACATGGCGATCGGGACGGCGGCCGCCGCGGCAGCGGGTCGCATCAGTTACCGGTTGGGGCTGCAGGGCCCGGCCGTCACCGTCGACACCGCCTGCAGCTCATCGTTGGTGGCGGTCCACCAGGCTTGCCAGGCGCTGCGGCTGGGGGAATGCGACCTCGCGCTGGCCGGCGGCGCCAACGTGCTGCTCAGCCCGGCGACCATGATGACCTTCTCCCGGGCGCACATGCTCGCGCCCGACGGCCGCTGCAAGACGTTCGACGCGTCCGCGGACGGCTACGTGCGCGGCGAGGGTTGCGGCGTCATCGTCGTCAAGCGACTCGACGACGCGATTCGCGACGGTGACCGGATTCGCGCCGTGATCCGCGGCAGTGCGGTCAACCAGGACGGCGCGTCGGGCGGATTGACGGTACCCAACGGTGTCGCCCAGCAGCGGGTGGTCGCCGAAGCGCTGGACCGCGCCGGTGTCTCGGCGCGCGACGTCGGATACCTGGAAGCGCACGGGACCGGGACGTCACTGGGTGATCCGATCGAGGTCCAGGCCGCGGCGGCCGTACTCGGCGAGGGGCGCGACGCGGACCGGCCGTTGTTGATCGGGTCGGTGAAGACGAATATCGGGCACCTGGAAGCGGCCGCGGGGATCGCCGGGATCATCAAGGTCGTCCTGTCGCTCGAGCACCAGCTCTTGCCGAAACACCTCAACTTCTCCAACCCGTCGCCGTACATTCCGTGGGACCGGCTTCCGGTGCGCGTCGTGGACGAGGCGACCGGCTGGGAACGCAACGGTCACCCCCGCGTCGCGGGGGTCAGTTCGTTCGGGTTCTCCGGGACCAACGCGCACGTCATCCTCGAGGAAGCGCCCGACGGAATCGGCCGGCAGGCCGCGGCGCCGGGTCCGGTCGAGCAGCCCGACGACCGGCGCTTCAGTATTCTGCCGCTGTCGGCACGCACCCCGGTGGCCCTGGTGCAGCTCGCCGACCGCTACCGCAGTTGGTTGACCGCGCATCCGGAGGCCGACCTGTCGGAGGTGTGCTTGACCGCCGGCGTCGGGCGAGCCCACTTCGAGCATCGCGCCGCGCTGGTGGTGAATTCCACGGCATCCGCCGCCGAGTTGCTCGGCGCGCTCGCCGACGACCGCCCGGCTCCGGGTTTGCTGCGGGGGGCCTCCGACGACAGGCCGAAGACGGCGTGGTTGTTCCCGGGTCAAGGCAGCCAGTTCGCCGGGATGGCCCGGGAGTTGTTCGAAACCGAGCCGGCGTTTGCCGAAGCGATGACCCGATGCGCGGCGGTGGTCGACGGCGTGCTCGAAAAGCCGCTCCTGGACGTCATTTTCGATCCCGATAGCCCGGACACCCTGCGGCAGACCAGCTACGCCCAGCCCGCCCTGTTCGCCGTCGAGATGGGTTTGGCCAGGCTCTGGCAGTCGTGGGGCCTGGAACCCGACGTGGTGCTGGGCCACAGCGTCGGCCAGTACGCCGCCGCCTGTGTCGCCGGTGTGTTCAGCCTCGAAGACGGCGCGCTCCTGCTCGCCGAACGCGGCCGTCTTTTCGGCAATCTGCCGGCCGGCGGGCGGATGGTCGCGGTTTTCGCCGCGGCCGAGCATGTAGAGAGCTTCACCGACGAGTTCCCGGCGCTGTCGGTGGCCGCCTACAACGGTGCCAACACCGTGCTGGCGGGGCCCGCGGACGATCTGGACCGGGTGGTGGGCGGCCTGACCGCCGACGGCGTTCGCTGCGACTGGCTGGACACCAGCCACGCATTCCACTCGGCGCTGTTGGATCCGGCCCTCGACGAGTTCGAGGCCTACGCGAGCCGGTTCGAATTCAGCTCGCCGCAACGGACTTTGATCTGCAACCGCACCGGCGCGGCCCTCGGCAGGACCGCGCAGCTGGACGCCTCCTACTGGCGCCGCCACGCGCGCCAGCCGATCGAGTTCGCCAAGAGCGTGTCCAC
>NZ_LZJM01000101.1:0-595 GCF_001667665.1 Mycobacterium sp. E342 | reverse complement strand
AGACCGACGTGCCGGCCTTCCACGGTGAGGTGACCATGGGTCACGCGGAAGTCCGCATCCGCGACCTAGTGGTCCCCGACGAGAACATTCTCGGCGGACTTGGACAGGGCTTTGCCATGGGCCAGCATCGCCTCGGCTACGGCCGGCTGCGGCACGGCATGTGGAGCATCGCGAAAGCCCAAGCAGCGCTTGACATGGCGGCCGCGCGGGCATGTGAAAGAGTCACCTTCGGCAAACGGGTGGCTGATCGTCAGGGAATCCAGTGGATGCTCTCCGACTGCGCCGAGAAGCTTTACATCACCCGGCTGATGATCCTGCACCTGGCTTACAAGATGGAACGCGGGCTCGACTTGCGGATCGCGAATTCCATCGCCAAGACTTACATTGCCAACATGCTCATCGATGTCGTCGACACCGCCCTGCAGATTCACGGGTCACTCGGATACTCACACGATCTGCCCCTAGCGGCCTGGTTGGCAGAGGCGCGGATGAACCGCATTGTCGACGGACCCGACGAAGTGCACCGCTGGACGGTGGGGCGCAGCGTGATCAAGGCGTTCGAGGCAACGGGCACCACCGCCGGCGCGGCCGGCGG
>NZ_LZJM01000100.1:0-19571 GCF_001667665.1 Mycobacterium sp. E342 | reverse complement strand
CGGCGTTCGACCAAATCGCCGCCGCAGTGCCCCTTGCCGCCCGCCGGGCGGCCGAAGCCGCCGCCGGAGAGGACAAACCCTGATGGCCGAGCAGACCCGGGTCCACGTCGTGCGTCACGGCGAGGTGCACAACCCCAGCGGCGCCAGCCGCTCCATCACCTCGGCGCGCCCGCCGAACGCGGCGGCGGGCAACCCGCCGCTCATCACCTTGCCGAAGGTGAACAGGTCGGCGGCGACGGGATCGATTCCATACCAACCGCTTCGGCTCACCCGGAACCCGGTCATCACCTCGTCGACGATCAGCAGCGCGCCGTGCTCGGCCGTGATCGCGCGCAGCCCGGCGTTGTAGCCGGCCGCCGGCGGGACGACGCCCATGTTGCCCGGGCTCGCCTCGGTGATCACCGCGGCGATCTGATCGCCGAACTCGGCGAACGTCTGCCGCACCGCGTCGATGTCGTTGTACGGCAAGACGATCGTGTCGGCCGCCGCCGCGCCGGTGACCCCGGGCGAGGACGGCAGGCCGAGCGTCGCCACCCCCGAGCCTGCGTCGGCGAGCAGCGCGTCGACGTGGCCGTGGTAGCAGCCGGAGAACTTGACGAGCTTGGGCCTGCCGGTGAACCCGCGCGCCAATCGGATCGCGCTCATGGTGGCCTCGGTGCCGGAGTTGACCAACCGTAGCCGTTCGACGGGCGGCACCCGCGCGATGATCTCGGCGGCCAGTTGGCTCTCCCCCGGCGTGGGCGCTCCGAACGAGAGACCGTGGGACGCCGCCTTCACGACCGCCTCGACGACCGCGGGGTGCGCGTGCCCGAGGATCATCGGTCCCCAGGAGCAGACCAGGTCGACGTAGCGGTTGCCGTCGGCGTCGGTGAGCCGGCAGCCGTTCGCCTCGGTGATGAAGCGCGGGGTCCCGCCCACCGCGGTGAACGCCCGCACCGGCGAGTTGACCCCGCCGGGGATGACGGCGCAGGCCTGCTCGAACAGCCGGGCCGACGCCGCCGTCGTCGCGGCGTGCGCGGTCGCCTGGTCACTGCTACCCATGACTACCAGTGTCCCAGCCTCCGCGGCCGGTTCAACTACAGGGTGTAGCAGTCAGCCCTCGCCTTGCCGGTC
The DNA here is from genome assembly GCF_001667665.1 of Mycobacterium sp. E342. NCBI lineage: Bacteria > Bacillati > Actinomycetota > Actinomycetes > Mycobacteriales > Mycobacteriaceae > Mycobacterium > Mycobacterium sp. E342. Next base: position 18,458 of record NZ_LZJM01000100.1, on the reverse strand, counting down.
GGCTTCCTGCGCGGCCTGGAAGTTGCGCCGCGCGGCCTCGCGTTCTCGTTCCGCCGCGCGGCGGTGCTCGTCGACGTTCCCGAGACCCTCGACGACCGCGAGCTCGTGGATTTCGGCGGCCCGCTCGTGCGCGGCGGCGGCCTCGTAGTGGCGGCGCAGCTCGCGGCGGTGAGCCTCCCGGTCGCGCTCGTGGGCGTGCTCGGCGCGGTCGGTGGCGCGCTCGACGTCCTGGGCGGTGATGGACTTGCGCGCGGCGAGGTCCCGACTCCGGCGCAGCAGCTCATCGGCGCGTTTGGCCGCTTCGTCACCCGGCGAGTCGCTCATGTTCAGACAGTAGACCCGTTCGTCGCGAAAAGTTGGGTTGATGCCGGGCGGTGCAGGCGAGTTGGATGGCGGTATGCAGATGCCTCAGGGGCTCGCCCGGTTCAACCGTCATGTCACCAACCCGGTTCAGCGGCTGTGGGCCGGCTGGCTGCCACCGTACGGGATCGTGGAGCACGTCGGTCGCCGCTCGGGCACGCACTACCGCACCCCGGTGACGGTGTTCAGCGCCGACGTCGACGGCAAGCCCGGGGTGGCGATCATGCTGACTTACGGGCCGGACCGGGACTGGCTGAAGAACCTCACCGCTGCCGGAGGCGGGCGGATGCGCCGCAACGGCAAGGACTTCGGCATCGCCGACCCGCGGGTGGTCAGCAAGGCCGAGGCGGCCCCGCACTTAAGGCCAAGGGCACGAGCGGTTTTCGCGAGGCTGCCATTCGACGACGCGGTGCTGCTGACCATCACCGACTGAGGCCATCGCCCCCGGCGGGCAGGCCAACCCGGCCGCGCGCCCGGGCGGCGAAGTACACCCCGACGACCACCGCCCACGACAGCAGGCTCAGCCACAACTGGCTGCGCGCCGAGCGGTCGAACGCCATCTGCACCAGCACGGCGGTGATCCCCGCGAGGGTGAGGATCGACAACACCGGGAAGAACCACATCTTCACCCGCAGCTTTTCGGCGGGAGTGCGGCGGCGCAGGACGATCTGCGACAGCGCGATGAGCCAGTAGACGAACAGGATGATGGCGCCCGACGAGTTGAGCAGGAAGAGGAACACGGTGTTGGGCGCGACGCGAGCCATGACGACGCAGCCGAATCCGACTGCGGAGGAGCACAGGATGGCGATGTGGGGAACGCCGCGCCCGCTCAGCCTGACCAAACGCGACGGGGCCTCGCCCCGGTCGGCGAGCACGAACAGCATGCGCGACGCCGTATAGAGCCCGGAGTTCAGGCAGGACAGCACCGCGGTGAGCACCACCGCGTTCATCACCTGATCGGCGCCGCGCAGTCCGAGGTGTTTGAGCGCGGCCACATACGGCGAGGCGCCGACTTCCACTGATTCCCAAGGCAATATCACCACCAGCAGGAAGACCGAACCGACGAAGAAGACACCGATCCGTGTCACCACAGATCTCGTCGCCTTCTGGACCGCCAGCTCCGGATCCCGGCTTTCGGCGGCGGCCACGGTGACGATCTCGGCGCCGACCATCGAGAAGATCACCACCACGATGGCGGCGAACACGGCCCCGACGCCCTTGGGGAAGAACCCGCCGTGCGAGGTCAGGTTGGCCAGTCCGCCGGCATGGCCCGGCACCAGACCCAGGACGAACGCCGTCCCCACGGCGAGAAAGAGCACGATCGTCGCGACTTTGATTCCGGCGAACCAGAATTCGAATTCGCCGAACGACGACACCGAGAACAGGTTGGTCAGCGTCATCAACACCATCAGGCCCAGCGACAGCAGCCACAGCGGCGCGTGGAACCAGTAGTTGAGGACCTTCCCGCCCGCGACCGCCTCGAAGCCGACCACGATCACCCAGAAGTACCAGTACAGCCAGGCGACCGAAAACCCCGCCCAGCGCCCCAGAGCCTTGGCGGCGTAATCGGCGAACGATCCGGTCGACGGGTCCGCGGCCGCCATCTCGCCCAGCATGCGCATCACGAGCACGATCAGCAGTCCGCACAGCGCGTACGTCAGGAATGCCGCGGGACCGGTGTCCTTGATCACCACACCGGAGCCGACGAACAAGCCCGCGCCGATGACGCCGCCAAGCGCGATCATGCTGAGTTGGCGCTGCGACAGCCCTTGGCGCAGTTGTCCAGTGCCGGCCATGCTCGGACGGTGCCGTCGCGCGATCAATCCAGGCGGGTCGCCACCACGGACCACACCGGCAGGTGCACCCGGTGGTCTTCCAGCAGCGGGTCGATCACACCCAGCCGGTGCACCAGCGGCCGCATCCGCTGCAGAATCTCGCCCTGCTGCTCGGACGCGAACGTCTTCATGGCGTCGAACGTCTCCTTGAGGAAGCGGGCCTGGTAGGTGGTGCCGCCCAGGTAGTCGATGCGCCAGCCGCTGGCGCCGAAGACCCGCTCGAAGTTGTCGGCGGGTATGGCGGTCCACTGCAGGCCGTTGACGTTGTGGGGACTGAACTCGAACATGTACAGGCGGGCCCCCGGCTTGGTGGCCCGGTGCAGCGCCTGCGCGTAGCGCGTCTGGACGGCCTCGTCATTGAGGAAGACGTGGTAGAAGGCGCTGTCCACCACGGTGTCGAACCGACCCTCGAAGCCCTCGAGCGTGGTGGCGTCGGCCACCTGGAAGTCGACCTGAACGCCGGCCCGTTCGGCGTTGCGCTTCGCGCGCTCGATGGCCGAGGGCGAGTCGTCGATGCCGGTTGCCGAATATCCCTTCGCGGCAAAGTGAATGGCGTGGTAGCCGGGACCCGTCCCCGGATCGAGCACCTCGCCGCGGACGCCGCCGTAGGCCACCAGCTGCTGCACCGCCGGCTGCGGGCCACCGATGTCCCAGGGAATCCGCCCGTCGAAGGGCGCCGCCTCGTCGTACAGCGGCTCGAAACCGGCGACGTTCGCGTCAGTCATTGCCCTCTCGCTTCCTCGCGGCTCCCCGACTCCGAACGAGACTACTGCCGAGACGGCTCAGAGGTGCAGGTCTTGCTCGCGAATCAACGCCGTGGCGAGCACGCTGATCACGGCCGTCGCCACCAGGTACCCGCACGCCAGCCACGGCGCGCCGCCGAGGGCGGCGATGAGCGCGGTCATGATCATCGGGGTCACGCCGGAGGCATAGATGCCCGAGAACTGGTAGACGAACGACAGACCGGTATAGCGGGAGCCGGTGGGATACAGCGACGAGTACAGCGTCCCCTGCGCCCCGTAGAACAGCGCGTGCACCACACCGAACACGACGATCAGCGCCACACCGAACCAGAGCAGGTTCCTGGTGCCGAACAACGCGAAAGCGGGAAACGCCGCGATGCCGTAGCAGGCGATACCGGCCAGATAGACCCGGCGGGCGCCGAACCGGTCGGCCAGCACCCCGGAGACGGGTAGCAGCACCGCCATCAACAGGGCCGCGATGGTCACCACCACCAGCACCGACACCCGGTCGAAGCCCAGCGCCCCGGTGGCGTAGCTGATGGCGAAAACGCCCCAGGTGTTGAAGGCAGACCCCTCGGCCCAACGAGATAACAAGCCCAACAAGGTGTTTCGGCGAGCTCGGGGTTCGCGGACGATCTCGCGGATGGGCACGCTGGCCGTGGCATCCAGGGGCCGCAGCTCCTGAAAAGCCCGGAAGGCCGGCGTCTCCTCCACCCGCAACCGGACCACGATGCCGATCACCACGAGCACCAGACTCAGCAGGAATCCGATGCGCCAACCGAAGGCCAGGAAGCGGGCCGGACCCAGGGAGATTTGCAGGAGCGCGAATATGCCCGTGCCCAAGGCCAATCCGAGCGCCAGACCGATCTGCGGGATGGCCCCGAAGCGGCCACGCCGGCCTTCGGGACTGTGCTCGACCGCGAGCAGCACGGCACCGGCCCACTCGCCGCCGAGGGCGAAACCCTGCAGGATCCGCAGCGCCAACAGCAGCAGCGGCGCCCACACCCCGATCTGGGCGGCGGTGGGCAACACCCCGATCAGCGCCGTGGCGACACCCATGATGAGCATGGTCAGCGCCAGGCTGCGCTTGCGCCCGATCCGGTCCCCGATGTGGCCGAACACCAGCCCGCCCACCGGGCGCATGACGAACCCGACGGCGAACGTCGCGAACGCCAGCAGGGTGCCGACCAGAGAGCTCTGGCCGGGAAAGAAGACCTTGTTGAACACCAGGCCCGCGGCGGTCGCGTAGAGGAAGAAGTCGTACCACTCCACGGTGGTGCCCAGCAGGCTCGCCGCGACGACCGTGCGCAGCCGCCGCCGTTGCTGCGCGGCGGGCTCGGCGACCGTGAGGTCGGGGCCCGCGCCCGTCGCCGGCGCGGGCAAGGTGGCGGCCATGGCCTTAGTGGGCCGAGGCGACCGCGAACGGCGTCGCCGATGCCGGGCGCGACTGGCGGTTGGGCCGATTGGGGTGGCGCCACAGGCCCTTCCGCTCGAGCAGGGGCAGGACGCCCTCGCCGAACCAGTAGGCCTCTTCCAGGTGCGGATATCCCGACAGGATGAAGTGGGTGATGCCGAGGTTGGCGTACTCTGCCAACCGCTCGGCGACCTCGGCGTGCGACCCGACCAACGCGGTGCCCGCTCCCCCGCGCACCAGGCCCACGCCGGCCCACAGGTTGGGCCCGACCAGCAGCCGGCCGCTGCTACCGCCGTGCAAGTCCAGCATGCGGCGCTGCCCCTCCGATTCGCTGCGGGCCAGGCTGGCCTGCACCCGCTCGACGTCGGCCGGGTCGACGGCGGCCAGCAACCGGTCGGCCTCGGCCCACGCCTGCTCGGAGGTGTCGCGGCTGATCACATGAATCCGCAGGCCGCACTGCAGGATCCGCCCGGCGTCCACGGCCAGCCCGCGGATCCAGTCCAGCTTCTGCGCCACCGCTTTGACCGGCTCCCCCCAGGTGAGATAGACGTCGGAATGCTCGGCCGCGACGGGGCCGGCCGACGCCGACGATCCGCCGAAGAACACCGCCGGCACCGGATCGGGTGGGTTGTTCAGCTGCGCGCCCTCGACGTGGATGTGTTCGCCGGCAAAGGTGACCGGCTCCGAGGACGTCCAGAGCCGGCGCACCACCTGCAGGAACTCGGCGGTGCGCGCGTACCGCGCCTCCTTGTCCAGGAAATCCCCGTAGGCCCGCTGCTCGTGCGGTTCGCCCCCGGTGACGACGTTGAGCAGCAGCCGCCCGTTCGAGTGCCGCTGGAACGTCCCGGCCATCTGGGCGGCCAGGGTGGGGCTCAGCAGCCCCGGCCGGAACGCGACCAGAAACTTCAGCGTCTCGGTGGCCTCGACCAGCATCGCCGTCGTCAACCAGGCGTCCTCACACCACAATCCGGTGGGCGTGAGGACCGCCTCGAAGCCGTTGTCTTCGGCGGCCGCGCAGATCTGGCGCAGATACTTCAGCGTGGCGGGCCGGTCGCCGGACATCGGCGTGCCGTGCCCGCCCGCCACCAGGTTCCGGGAATCGCCGTAGGTCGGCAAGAACCAATGGAACGCCAGAGTCATCCTCAATCCTCTTTCGGTCTACGACGCCAAACACGAAAGCTCCATCCTGCGAAAGTCCCGCCGCGCGCGCGAGGGTTGAAACCGTGGAGATTGCATCCCACCCGGCGGCGGGTCGCCACGGCGGGAGGAGGTCGGCCGGCCCGAATCGGTGTCCACGTCGGCGCGTCGCGTTCGCATTGGCTTCCGTTGCGGCACAAGGGGATAGGAGCTTTTCAGCCGGTCCCACCACACGACCGCCGCCCCGAAGCGGGCCGTATCACGATGCCGCAACTCGGTCAGCGGACCCGCCCCCGAGGAGTGGCCCGGTGCACCGCAGGTAACCGGTTGGAGACCGACAGGTCACGCGAGATCACACAATGCTTCCAATTCGGCGTGGCTCGGGCGGGAATGCCCGGTCAGCGCGGCATTATTGCGATCATGCCTGACCTGACACGCCGGGCGGTGCTGCGGATGGGAGTCGGCACCGGCCTGGGAGCCGCTGGCGTGTTCGCCCTGAGTGCCCTGCTCGACCCGGTCAGGCCGCTCGCCGCGACATTGCCGCAAGCGCCTGCCCCGTTCGAGCCGTCGGCGGCGAGCAGCAACCTACCCACGAAGCTGACCGGCTCGTTCGTCTCCGCCGCCCGCGGGGGCGTGAAGACGAACTATGTGATCGCGTTGCCGCCGGGCCAAACCGGGACGCTGCGCCCCGTGATCGCCCTGCACGGCAAGGACGGTGACGCCACCATGATGCTCGACTGCGGCGTCGAGAGGGGCCTGGCCCAACTGGTCAAGGAGGGCAAGCCGCCGTTCGCGGTCGTGGGAGTCGACGGCGGCAGCGATTCCTACTGGCACAAGCGGGCCGACGGCACCGACGCCGGCGCGATGGTGCTCGACGAGCTGTTGCCGATGCTGTCGACGATGGGCTTCGACACGTCCCGGGTGGGCTTCCTGGGGTGGTCGATGGGCGGATACGGGGCGCTGCACCTGGGCGCCAAGCTCGGCCCGGCGCGGACCGCGGGGATCTGCGCCATCAGCCCGGCGCTGTACACCTCGTTCGCCGAAACCGCCCCCAAGGCCTTCGACAGCGAAGACGACTGGTCGAAGAACACCGTGCTGGGCGTGCCGGCGTTGTCGCAGATTCCGTTGCGGGTGGATTGCGGCACCTTCGACCGGTTCTATTTCGCCACCCGGCAATTCGTGAACCAACTGAAAACGCCTCCGGCGGGCAGCTTCTCGATGGGCGGCCACGACATCGGCTACTGGCGGGCGCAGTTGCCCGGCGAACTCGCCTGGATGGCGACCTAGCGCAGACCGATGACCGTCCGGCCGAGCCAACTCCCCACCCGCCAACTGGAGCGGGCGGTGAAGCGGACCGGCCCTGGCGGGTGGGTGCGCGGCAATGAACTTCCGGTGGCCGACGAACGTCATATCAGAGAAGGGTTTTGGGAGGTTGAGGGGATGACTCCGCTGCTGCTGGCCTGCATAGCGGCCGCCGCTCCGATCGCCGGGTTCGGCTTGCTGAACCTGCAAGCGCGCCTGGAGCGATGGGACTACGAGCGGCACGCCGAGGACTGAACCGCCCGGGCGCAGCTCACGTCGACAGCTGCGTGCGGATCAGCGGCGCGATCTTGTCAGCCATGTATTGATGCCCGGCATCGTTCGGGTGCACGCCGTCCGCGCCAATCAGGTCGGGCCTGCCGACGAACCAGCGTTCGGCGATCGGGTCGACCCATGTCGCCCCTGCGGCCCCGGCCGCCGCGCCGAGCGCGTCGCGAATCTGCAGGATCGGCAGGGGCACGTCGGCCGTCGGCCACGGTGGCCCGATCACCAGGAACCTCGCGGACGGCGCCAGCCGGCGGGCCAAATCGAATGTGCTACGGGCCTTTTCACCGACCACATTCGGGTCGATCGGCTCGTCGTTGCGGGAGCCGAAGAACACCACCAGCACGTCGTCGCCCTGGACGGCCCGGGCGGTCAGGTCCTCGAACACGCTGCCGTGGTCGCCCGGAATGCCATAGCCGGCCCTGCCCTCCGCGGCGACGTCGGCCGAGATCCGTTCGCCCCGCACCGCCAGCAGGTCCCAGGCGCGGGCGGGCCACGACCTGGGGCCCAGACCACCCTCCCCGGTGCCGGTGGTGTAGGAGTCTCCGACGACGGCCACGTGGTTCAGCCGGAAATCCAGGGTCAAGGTGTCGTAGGTGCGCACCTGAGCGGGGTACGCGATGCCGACGCCCACCAAAAACATCAGACCGATGACAAAGGTGGCCAGACGACTCACCACTACCTCCCCCGTCAACGGCATCGTCATGTGCCACCGCGTTTTCATCGATTATCCGCCCGCCATCCGCGGCCGGGCGCTAAGACAACCGTCACACCGCGCGAGCCGGAATCGCTTCCAGCGAGCGGTCGATCGGATGAACCTTGCCGCTCGGCGGCTCATCGGGCTCGCTTCTCGCGGTGACGGCCTTGACGTCCACCATCCTGCGCATCCAGCGGCGAGCGGGCTCTTCGACAAAGTGATACATCGCGATCGAGATGACCACCGCGATCGCAAGGAGGCCAATGACATTCCATTTCCACGGATTGTCCTGCGGCCGCAACTCGAACTGTTCCACGGACCAGCCCCACGCCGTGTGCACCAGTTCGTGAACCATGTACAGGCAGAACGAGATCTGCCCGCCGTACACCATCAACCTGGTTGACAGGACCCTCGGCAGGCTGCCGACGCCGATCGCCAGCGTGATCACCAACGGAATGAACAGGATGTCGACCACCCCGCCGCTGTCGTTCTCCACGACGCCGGAGATGGGGTGCGCGTCAAACCAATAGAGGACGCCCACCATGGCGCCCAGCAGAAGCAGCGACAGGTACCCGGCGATGCGGCGGCCGCGATCGGTCAGCCGCAGCCTGCGCACCGCGGCGCAGGCCAGCGCACCGGCAGTGAACTGGGTGACGATCCGCGGCAGCCAGCTCCACGGCGTGTAGAAGTGGCCGCTGGCCAGCAACATGATCACCGGCGGCAACGCCGCGGCGAACGCCAGCACCATCAGGCTGCGCGCCCGCGTCGCCTGCTTCATCCGCAGGATCACCAGTACCAAGAGGCCGAAGAGCAGGTAGGCCAGCCATTCGGCACTGATCGACCAGGCCGGGCCGTCCCAGCTCGAGTCGTCGAAGAACGGCACGAACCACAGCTGCACCAGCAGGATCTGGCGGACGTAGCTGATCGCGGTGAGCTGGCCGGCATCCGGTGACGGCACGTGGCCGACGTGCAGGGTGAAGATCACCCACAGGGCGGCGAGGTGCAGGGTGACCAGGTACACCGGCCAGACCCGGGCCAGCCGCAGCCACAGGAAGTGCAGGGTCGCGCGCGTGGACCATGACCGGCCCATCCGGTCGAGGTAGTTCCAGGTCAGGACGAACCCGCTGAGGATGAAGAACAGGTCGACGCCCTGGGCTCCGCAATTGAGCACCGGCGCGAGGGCGTCGCGGAAATCTGGCCCGATGTCGCCCAGCATGGGCCGGAAGTGAAACAGCACCACCCACAGCGCCGCGACGATGCGCAGTCCCGTCAGGGCTTTGATCTCTCCCCTGATCTCTGCGCCGCGCACGATGCTCTTTCCGCCTGGGCTCCGCTGTTCCATTCGCCGTTAAGCTCGGCTGACCGGGCGACCACGCGATTTCTGTAAGCCCCCGCCTCGCAACCGGTAGCCATGGCAGCCTAGCAGCGCAATCGCCCCGATGCGCGGACGGTTGTGGTGTGGCATGCGGTCTTTCACCGGAAATCGAGGCGAGCCGACCTTTGCTCCAACACCGCGAAAACCGTCATGAAAATGGCTTCTTACCAAAACGTTAGTTGCGGCTTCCAGCCTCCTTAAGCTTGCGGTTTAGCGTCAGAAGGCACAGCGAACGGCACGGAGAATGAGGGGTGCCCATGACGATCGCCGACGTGCTGACGCGGGAGCAAAACGGCGTCTTTCGCTGCGGGGGCGCCCGGGTTCGGGCCCACCGCCGTCAGCTGGCGACGGTGGTGACCATTCGAGGTGAAATCGATGCCCTCAACGCCGACCAAGTCGGCGACCACATTCGGCGTTTCATCGTCGGCGAGGACCGTGTGGTGCTCGACATGGGCGACGTGAGCCAATTTGCTGAGGCCGGCATTTCGCTCTTGGAAACCTTCGATGAGGACTGCCGCGCCGAAGGGGTGCAGTGGACCTTGGTCGCGAGCCCCGCGGTCGCCGAATCACTGGGTGACGGCGCCACCTGCTCGGTGCACGAAGCGCTGCACGACGTGGCCGACGCCATCGCGAGGCGGCGCCGGATGGCCCTGTCGCTGGTCAGGACGTCTTGACGCGGCGATCACGGCGCCGCCTGGCGGTTCCGACCACCGCCAGCACCCCCGCGCTCGTCAGCAGCAGCAGGGTCAGCAACAGCAGCTGAGGGTCGTACACGACCGACGTGGTGAATGGCTGCCCGTCGGCGATGGGGGCCACCCCCACCGTGTGATGGGACCGCGACCAGCTCACCCCCGCGCCGATCAGCGCCGCGCAGGCCAGGCCCAGTTCCACCAGGGCCCGGGAACTCCGGTAGCGGGCGCTCACGGCGCGGCTCCGGCGTCGTCGTCACGATCGGAGTCGGTGACATCGGCGGGTTCGACCCGCTCCTGGACCAGCGGGGTCAGCGCGGCGCGGAGTTCACGGTGCCGGCGCGCCCATGCCTGCACATAACGATCCCCGGTCAGCTTGAGGCCGATGCCGATGCGGCCGCGAGGCACCCCGACCAATTCGCCGAGCGCCCGCGCCGACTGCCACCGCGCCAGCTCCTTGCCGGACGCTTCGTGGTGCTCGGGTTCGGGATACACCCGCAGGATCTCGCGCACCAGGATCGTTTCGGTGCCCTGGCGCAGGGCGTCTTCGGTCAGCTCGACCGAGACGTGGATCCGCGCCGCCTTCACCTGCAACCCGACGAACCCCGACACCAGGACCAGGAAGATCACCGGGATCAGGAACGACACGGGGGCGCCGCTCCAGACTTCGATCAGGATCATCGCGCCCGCCGCCACCGGGCCCCACAGCACCCAGATCCAGCTGGCGCCCGGCTCGTAGAACAACCGCTTCGGTTCGGCGCCCATCGCTGCAGTCTCGGAATTCACCGCCCGCCCCATTTCACGAAAGCCAACCGGCCGCGTCCGCGGCCCAGTAGGTCAGCACGATATCGGCTCCGGCGCGGCGGATGCTGGTCAACGACTCCAGCGCTGCCGCACGCTCGTCGATCCAATTGTTCGCGGCCGCAGCGCAAATCATGGCGTACTCGCCCGAGACCTGGTAGGCGGCCACCGGCACCGGTGAGACGTCTGCCGCGGCGGCCACCACATCGAGGTAACTCATCGCGGGTTTGACCATGATCATGTCCGCACCCTCGTCCAGGTCCAGCCGGATCTCGCGGAGCGCCTCGCGAAAGTTGCCCGCCTCCTGCTGATAGGTGCGCCGGTCGCCGGACAGGCTGGAACTGACCGCCTCGCGGAACGGGCCGTAGAACGCCGAGGCGAACTTCGCGGCATACGCCAAGATCACCACGTCGGTGTAACCCGCGGCGTCCAGCCCGTCGCGGATCGCGGCCACCTGCCCGTCCATCATTCCGCTGGGCCCGACCACGTGCGCGCCCGATTCCGCCTGTGCCACAGCCAGTTTGACGTACCTGGCCAGCGTCGCGTCGTTATCGACCCTGCCCCTGGCGTCGAGGACACCGCAGTGGCCGTGGTCGGTGAACTCGTCGAGGCAGGTGTCGGCCATCAATACCGTCGCGTCGCCGAGATCCTTGGCCAGGTCCCGCAGGGCTAGATTGAGGATGCCGTCGGGGTCGGTGCCGGCCGACCCCGTCAGATCCTTGTCCTCGTCGCGTGGCACCCCGAACAGCATCAGCCCGCCCACCCCGGCGGCAACGGCATCGGCCGCGGCGCTGCGCAGTGAATCGCGGGTGTGCTGCACGACGCCGGGCATCGACGCGATCGGGCGCGGTTCGTCGATACCGTCGGCGACGAACATCGGCAGTACCAAATGCCTTGGCTCCAAAGATGTTTGCGCCACCAGACGACGCAACGCGGGGGTGGAGCGGAGCCGGCGCGGACGCTGCCGCGGGTAGGGCATCACGGGCTCCCGCTACCGCCTGCGGCTCTTCTTACGCGGTGGCGGCAGCGCTCCCTCGGCGCGCAACCGCGCGGCGTGTTCGGCCAACGCGTCGACCAGCGGGCCGACGGCGGCGGTTTCGGGCTGCACGTCCACCCGCAAGCCGAACTCGGCGGCGGTCTCGGCGGTCTTGGGACCGATACAGGCGATGATGGTCCGCGCGTGCGGCTTGCCGGCGATGCCGACCAGGTTGCGCACCGTGGAGCTGGAGGTGAAGCACACGGCGTCGAACCCGCCGGTCTTGATCATCTCCCGGGTCTCCGCCGGCGGCGGGGCGGCCCGCACCGTCCGGTAGGCGGTGACATCCTCGATCTCCCAACCGCGTTCGCGCAGCCCCTCGGCCAGCGTCTCGGTGGCGATGTCGGCGCGCGGCAGCAGCACCCGGTTCACCGGGTCGAAAATGCTGTCATACGGCGGGAAGTCGTCCAGCAGACCCAGCGACGACTGCTCACCGGCCGGCACCAGCTCCGGGCTGATCCCGAAGGCGCGGACCCGGTCGGCCGTGGACTCGCCGACACAGGCGATCTTCACCCCCGAGAACGCCCGGGCGTCGAGACCGAACTCGCCGAACTTCTCCCACACCGCGCGCACCGCGTTGGTGGAGGTGAACACCACCCACTGGAACCGGCCGTCGACCAGGCCCTTGACGGCCCGCTCCATCTGCGCGGGGCTGCGCGGCGGCTCGACGGCGATGGTCGGCACCTCGATCGGCAGGGCGCCGTAGGCCGTCAGCCGCTCGCTCATCTCGCCGGCCTGGTCCTTGGTGCGGGGCACCAACACGGTCCAGCCGTACAGCGCGCGGCTCTCCCACCAGTTCAGCTTCGCCCGGCTGGCCACGGTCTTGCCGATGGTCACCACCAGCGGTCCGGTCAACGGACCCGCCGGGTCGGTCCCGCCCAGCACGGCGGAATCGGTCAGGCCACCCAAGGTGGTTTCGATCGACCGCTGCTGGCAGGTGGTGCCGTGCGCCGTCACCACGCACGGAGTGGTCTCGGCCAGCTCGTGGGCGATGAGGGTCCGCGCGGCGTCGGCCAGGTGGGACGTGGTGGCCTGCAGGATCAGCGGGCCTGGCGCGGCGGCCAAAGCGTCCCAGTCCACGTTGGGGTCGCGCACGTCGGCGACCGTGTGCGACGAGCCCAGCGGCAGCCCCGCATACGTGGGCACGGCGCCCGTGGCCGCCAGGCCGGGGACGATCTCGAGGTGCAGGTGACTTCGCGCAACGGCGTTCACCTCGGTGATGACCGCGTCGACCGTCAGCGGATCGCCGGCCACCAGCCGCACCACGTCGGCGCCGGCACGGGCCTCGGCGGTCAGCGTCTTGGCCACCTCGGCCGGCTCGCCCAGCGCGGGACGGATGTCGGGGCCGGCAGATATTACCGCGGCTTGCTCGGCACCGCCCGGGGCGGCGTCGCCGTTCCCGGCGGCGTCGGCGGGGGCCGCCGGGCCGGAAACCGGCGGCAGATCCTTGCCGATCAGCGCCAGCACCGGCTCCGGCACGTCGGGGTCGGTGAACACCAGGGCGGCGTTCGCCAATACCGTCGCGGCCCGGCTAGTCAAAAGCCCCGGATCGCCGGGACCGGAACCCACGTATGTGATGCGGCCGGGTCTCGGCTTACGCCCTCGCGTCGTCATTGTCGCTCCCACGTCACTCGCAATTAGTTTCCTCGTGCCGGGTCCTGCCGCGCCTCGGCCATGAGTTCTCGGGCGCCGAGTTCGAACAACTCCGCGGCGACCGAAATCCCCAGCTCCCTCGCCCGGTCGGCGGTGCCGATGCCGGACGCGCGGATCACGTCGGACCCGTCCAGCGCCGCCACGCAACCGCGCAGCGACAGCTCGTCGAAGACGCGGCCCTCCTCATCGATGGACTCGACCACCTCGGCGATCGCGCCCACCGGTGCGGAGCAACCCGCCTCCAGTTCGGCCAGCAGGGCTCGCTCCGCGGTGACCGACGCGCGCGTGTCGGCGTCGTCCAGCTCCGCCAGCACCGCCGCCAGTTCATCACCGGCGCGGCACTCGACGGCGAGCGCACCCTGAGCCGGTGCTGGCAACATCTGCACCGGCTCTAGCGTCTCGGTGACATCATCGAGGCGACCGAGCCGGGCCAGTCCGGCCCGAGCCACCACGATCGCGTCGAGATCACCATTGCTTACCCTGTTCAACCTGGTATCTAGGTTGCCTCGTAGGGGGCGGATTTCCAAACCGAGACCCAATGCTCTAAGCTGCGCGGCCCGCCTCGGGGACGACGTCCCCACCAGCGAACCCGGCGGCAACTCACCCAGCACCAGCCCGTCGCGGGCCACCACCACGTCGCGGGGATCGTTGCGGGGCGGTATCGCCGCGATGGTGAACCGCGGGTCGTCCGCGGTGGGCAGATCCTTGTGGGAGTGCACGGCGGCGTCCACCCGGCCGTCGCTCATGGCCTCGCGCAGCGCGGTGGTGAAGGCGCCCACGCCCAGGGTCTCGATGGGGGCCGACGAGCGATCGCCGGCGGTGGTGATGATCACCAATTCCGCGGGATGACCATTGGCGATCAAGGCGTCCCTGACGACGCCGGCCTGGGTGGTGGCCAACAGACTGCCCCGGGTGCCTATCCGGATCACGTTCGCCAATCGGCTTACTCGGCGGACGGTTCGTGCGTTCCGACGTCGAATCCCGTTGCGATGACGGGTAGTTCGCCAGCGGCGAGAGCATCGACGGCGGTCTGGTCGAGTTCGAAGAGTTCGCGCAACGCCTCGGCGTAACTATCCCCACCGGGGGCGCTGGCCAGTTGCTTGATCCGCACGGTGGGCGCATGCAGCAGCTTGTCCACCACCCGCCGCACGGTGCGCGCCACCTCCTCGCGCTGGGCGCTCTCCAGGCCGGGCAGACGGTTGTCCAGGCGCAACAGCTCCGCCTCCACCACGTCGGCGGCGCGCTGCCGCAGCGCGGTGACCGTCGGGGTGACCTCGGCCATCCGCTGGCCCGCCAGGTAGGCGGCGACTTCGGCGGCCACGATGTGGCGGGCGGCGTGCACGTCGGAGGCCGCCGCGTGCGCCGACGGCTCGTGCTGGACGCGGTCCACGTCGACGACCCACACACCGGGCAGACCGGCGACCGCGGGGTCGACGTCGCGCGGCATGCCCAGGTCACAGATCACCAGGGGCCGGGTCGACTCGTCACGGCGCGCGGCCGCCAGCGCGTGATGCACGTCGGCCAGCGTGACCACCGGGCTCACCGCACCCGTGCAGCTGACCATGACGTCGGCGTCCGCCACGGCGTCGGCCAAGCGGTCGAGTGGCATCGCGTCGGCCCGCACGCCGGATTCGCGCAGTTTGCGGGCCAGCCGCTGCGCGCGCGACAAGGACCGATTCAGGACGTGCACCTGCCCGATGCCGGCCCGCGTCAGGTGGGCCGCCGCCAGGGCGCCCATCGCGCCGGCACCGACCAGCGCGGCCGTCTTGCCATCCAGGCCGTCCAGCCGGCGTTCGGCCATGTTCAAGGCGACCGACACCACCGAGGCGCCGGCCGCGTCGATGGCGGTCTCCGAATGCACCCGCTTGCCCACCGACAGCGCCCGCTGGGCCAGCTCGTGCAGCACCCGGCCGACGGTGCGGTTGGTTTCCGCGGTGGCATACGCGCGGCGCACCTGGCCGAGCACCTGCTGCTCACCGACCACCGCGGAGTCCAGGCCGCTGGCCACCGCGAACAGGTGCTCGACGGCGGCCTCGCTGTAGCGCACGTACGCGTACTTGGTCAGGTCCCCCATTGACATTCCGGAGTGATCCGACAGCACCTGCCCGATCGCCGCCAACCCGCCGTGGAACGCGTCCACCACTGCGTACACCTCGACGCGGTTGCACGTCGAGAGGACCATCGCCTCGGTCACCAGCGGCGATTGCAGCACCCGGTCGACGATCTTGCCCTGATCGGCCTCGTCGATGGTGAGTTGTTCCAGGACGGAGACCGGCGCACTGCGGTGCGAAACCCCGAAAAGCAAGACGCTCACGGCAGCATCACCTGGCCAGCTCCCTTGCTTTCTCCAGTAATTGAACTGGTTTCCAAGGTAATCGTTTATCAGGTGGGCTACCAAATAATCGCCCGGCCACCCCTATCTCGCCAGATCCGCGCGCAGCCGCGCCTCGTCGATGTCCCAGTAGCTGTGCTCGCGGCCGTCGAGCAGCACAACGGGCAGCCGGTCGCCGAACTCGGCCCGCAGCGCCGGGTTTCCCGCCGACGCGGCGGCGTCGACGTCGGTCGTCGACAGGTCGAAGCCCAGCTCAGCAGCCAGTTCGGCCAGCCGGGCATGTACGCGCTCGCAGATGATGCAGCCGTCGCGGGTCAAGAGCTCAACCTGCGGCCGGCCGGTCGCTTCGGTCATGGGCACCAGTCTGGCATCGGTGACTTGTGGGCCCATCTACCAGGCGTTATTTTCCGGTTATGGCCAACGAGACTGTGCGGGTTGACCCGATGGTGATGCAGAGCCACGCCGTCTCCATCGGCGGCGCCGCCGAGCACCTCTCGGCTGAGTTGACCCAGCTCGACGATCAGGTGGGTCAGTTGTTGGGCGGTTGGCAGGGTGCGGCGGGGACCGCCTACAGCTCGGCGTGGGAGCTCTGGCATCGGGGCGCTCGCGAGGTGCAACAGGGCTTGTCGCTGTTGGCGCATCTGGTGGGCCAGGCCGGCGAGGGGTATCAGAGCAACGAGGCCGGGTCCGCCCAGGCGGAACGGGCGGTGCGTGGTGGCTGAGGCATTTCGGGTGGACCCTCAGGCGTTGGCCGACGTGGTGCAGCGGATGGCGGCGTTCCAACGCTATGCCGAGGACATGATCACCGAAATCGATTCGCGCGTAACGCGTCTGCACACCACCTGGACGGGGCAGGCGGCGGCCGCCCATGCCGAGGCGCATCAGCACTGGGTGCGCGGCGAGGCGATGATGCGCGAGGCGCTGGCGCAACTGGAGAAGGCAGCCACGACAGCGCACGGCAACTACACCGGGGCCATGTCGACGAATCTCGGTATGTGGTCGTGACCCGATGGCGCCGCTGGCGTGTGACCCGACGGCCCTAGACCGCGCCGGCGCGACGGTGCTGGGCGCCGGCGAGTCGCTGGGATCGGTGATCTCGGGGTTGACCGCGGCGCTGGCCGGCAGCGCGGGCATGGCCGGCGACGATCCGGTGGGCGCGGCGCTGGGCCGCGCGTATGACGGCGCGGCGGCCAAGGTGATCGACGCGATGGCCCGCACCCGCAACGGGTTGTGCAGCATCGGCGACGGGGTGCGGGTGTCGGCGCACAACTACGCGCTGGCCGAGGCGTTGTCTGATGTCAACGGCCAAGCTGCGGGTCTGCCCGCGCCGCAGGTGACCGCACCCATGACCGTCGGCGCCAAGCCGCCGTCGGCGGTGGGCGCCGGCACCGGCGCCCCGGCGGGCTGGGGCTGGGTGGCCCCATACATCGGAATGATCTGGCCCAGTGGCGATTCGGCGAAATTGCGAGCCGCCGCTGCGGCGTGAGCAACCGCGGGCGCGAACTTCATTGCCACCGAGACGGCGGCGGGTGGCGGGACGATGGCCGCCATTGGCGGCCAACAGATCCCGGAAGGCGCTGCCATCAACAAGGCGTTGGCGGATGCCTCCGAGGCCACCATCAACGTCGCACGCCAGTGCCAAACGATCGCCGCCCAGCTCAACAGTTATGCGGCCAAGGTCGACAAGGTGCACGCGGCGATTCTGGATTTGTTGTCGCGCATTTGCGATCCGCTGACCGGGATCAAAGAGGTCTGGGATCTGCTCACCGACGAAGACGAAGACGAGATCAAGAGGATCGCCGGCGACATTCGCACGGTGGTCGACAACTTCGCCCAGGAAGCCGAGACGCTGGGCGATCAGATCAACGCCACCATGACGGCCGCCGTCGCAGCGGCTGAAGCCATGGGCCGGTGGACGGGAAAAGAATGGGACCACTTCCTGCATGGCACCTCGGTGGGCAGAGTCCTCAACCACATCGGCCAGTCCCTGAAGGGTGTCGGTGTGGAGACCTGGGATTGGCTCGAGGGCATGGCAAAATTCAGCCCGAGCCGGTTCCAATCCGATCCGGTGGGTTACGGCAAAGACGTCATCGGCATGGTCGAGGGCGAATTGCCTCTGGTGGGTTTGGGGCCCGACGGTGGACCCGGCGTCGCCGACTCCTGGAAAGCGCTGGGTAAGCAGGTCACCCACTGGGACGAGTGGGCCTCACACCCCGACGAAGCGTTCGGAAAGACCCTCTTCGACGTGGGGACTATGGCGCTGCCCGGCGGCCCACTGTCAAAACTCGGCAAACTGGCGCGCGGCCTTGGCGACGTGGTGCGAGACGCGCCGAAGCCGCCGTTGCCGGACGTCGCGAAACCGCCCTCGGTGAAGCCCCCGGCGGAGCCACCCCCGGCCGCACCCAAGCCACCTGAATCGGGACCGCCCGCAACCCCCGGCAAGCCGGAGCCGGGCAAGCCCGCGCCCCCCGCCTCGGGCAAGCCGGCACCCGGGTCCACTGACGGCCCTCTTCCGCACAGCCCGACGGAGTCGAAGCCACCGGTCGGCGAGAAGCTTCCCGCCGGTGAGCCGCCCAAACCGGCCGCCGCGCCACCAGAGCCCGCTGGCAAACCGGCGGTGCCCGCACCGGCCGAACAGACGCCACTACCCCACTCGAAGCCGGCCGAGCCCGTGCCAGCCCACGCGCCTTCGCCCGGCGGCGAACCGGCCGCTGCACCTCCCAGCGCGGGTCTCCAAAGGGCAGCGATGCTTCGGGGGGCGCTCCGCCCATGGGCACCGAAGGCGGCGTCGGCAGGTGCGGC
>NZ_LZJM01000099.1:0-14325 GCF_001667665.1 Mycobacterium sp. E342 | reverse complement strand
CTCGAATGGGTCACCCCGGTGCTGTATGTGCGCGGCGAAAACACGCAGCTGTTCCACGTCCTCGAGCATCCATCGAGTCCGGCGCCGCCCACGGTTCCTCCAGCTGACGATTTGGTGGAGCCCGCAGCAGCAGAACACGTACCACAAAGCGCGACCGCGCGGGAGCCTGCCTCGCAGGAGCCGCAACCGTCAGCCGAAATTACAGCGGACCGCACGACCGCCGGGGTCCAACCGAGCGACACCACGCCCACTCCTCGGGATGGCATCGGGACGCCGGTCGTGCGGGCGGAGAGCGATGCCCGGGAGACGCGCCCGCCGCAGGTGCTGTCCGGCCGGAAGCGTCCGTGGGGCCGACCTACACCCGTCCAGGTGGCCGCCGGGTTGATCGGACTGATCTTGATGTTGATGGGTTTCTTGTCCTTCGTCCGTGGCGTCACAACGCTCGTATTGTGGTATTACCCTTTCCCGATAGCCGTGGCGGCACGCGTCGGCCTCGGAATCGCGGGAATAGCCACGGCTTGGACGCCAACGACCTCGAAGGCTTACCTCATCATTGGCGGCATTACCCTCCTACTTCTAGGTTGCGTAGCGCCGCATCCCCCCTGGTCGCAGCCCGACATTGTCGACACCATGCTCTGGCTGGTCCTAGGACTGGGAATGGTGATTCTGGGATGGTTGCTGCCCCGGATAACTGTCAAGGCATCCACCAAGCCGCCCCGGACACACGGGTAAGTCCAAGGCCGGAGTGGGGGCTGCATAGGGGCTCCAAGCTCAGCCGAACCAGCTGGCATGGCTGTCCCCTTCTGTGTAACGCTTTGCTGGCGTCGTTGGCGAAAAGCGGGTTTGCGTACGGCGGTTGGGTATTGTCAATACCGATACCGCTTCAGTATCGGTATTTGTACTGGTCGGGCTATGACGCAGGGCGGCGCGTCGCCCGGTCAGTTGGGCGGGAAACACAATCTCGACGGCAGTCTGACCCCAATTCTGACCCCACCTGGGTGGCATGCACGTAGGTGCTCACGCCGGCAGCCGCAAGCGCGGCGTTTTGCTGCTCCAGCGTCTGAGCAATGGTGCTGACCCGCGTATAGCCAAGGCGCACACCCTTACTGGCCGGCGGGCGTGCGTTGTCCGAAGTAGTTAAGACCGCATTGCGTTGTTCATGTGAATAAAAACACCCTAGACCGCATAATTATTCCAGTCTCAAAAGAACGGACCGAGCTGAAGCGCCAGCAGTCGCTGGCCAACGGCACCAAGTTCGGACGGCCCAAAAAGGTGACTGACCCGGCGCACCTCGCTCCTAAGTTACCCGGTTAGCACGGTTTCGAGGACGTGTCGGCGGGCCGCGCTATTTTGTGGCAATGCGCTGGTATGCCCGTCCCGAGAACGACGCCCTGCAGTTGAGAGTCGCGCCTCGGCTGGCGTCGTGGAACAAAGCCGACCATCCCGACCAGGTTCGGCTGCGGGCGTATCTGGATGACGCCGAAGCGCTCCTTGCTACCTCGCGGATCGCCGGCCCATGGGCGCTCCGACTCGACGTCGGGCTTCCCGCTGCGCGTGATCTTCTTGACGCAGCCGATCTCGACAACTACGCCTATCCACTCGCCTATCGATTACGAAATCTCGATTTGGTGTCGGTGTGGTGCACGAAGCAGCACAACGAGCGGTCGTTGGTGCGGATCGAAGCCGCCCACGAAGTATCGCCACCGTCCACGGACGTGCTGATCGTGAAGACAACTGGATCGGCATCGACTGCCGCTTTTAAAGAGCAGATCCGCGCTTCCGTCGTAGACGCAACGGAGCTTCCGGCTGGACCCGTCAGGCTGGAACTCTCTTTCACCGTTGGTGCACGCAGGAATTGGCTGAACCTGTGGAAGCCGACAATCGACTCACTCGACCCAATCCTGGGGCGTACCTATCCAGATCACGCATGGCATCCGCGAGACGGCAGGATCACCGAACTCGGCATGCACGTCTGTGTTGACCCCGCCGCGGGCAATGAGATCGTAGTGGGCATCGCTGCCGCTCAGGGCCGAACCGACGTAATTCCCCCGCAGCGCCTGAATGATCCAGCGGTCAGCCAAGACTCGATGTCCGATGCTTCGCGGTCGCCCGCCGGCGAACCCGTCGATCAAGAATCGTCGCGGGAAGCCGAGATTGGCGTCCTCAGCCCTACGCCGGTTGAGTTCCGTGATGACGACACTGGCTATCTGACGTGGCTCACCGGCCACCCCAATGGCTACGTGATCAACATCGCCCGCAACTACAGCGCAAGCGCGGCACGCGTGCACCATGCTGGTTGCAGAACGATCAGTGGCCAGAATCCACACAAGGGTGCGTGGACCGGACCATACGTGAAAATATGCGCGGCGCAATTGGCCGACCTCGAACGCTGGGCCGCTAACAACGTGCGTGAGCCGATCCCGCCGTGCGGGACCTGCCGCCCGAAGCGTCGAGATCGTTGAGATGGTTGCGAGATGCCGTTCACTGACCCGCTGAGAGACGGTCTTCTGAGACACCTTGAATAAGACGGAGTTTTGAGACATACCGACCAGGCAGAACGGGAGGTGAACCACCGCTCTCTTGCGCGTCTCACATGTGCTCTATTTCGAGACGGTCTTCAGTTCTGTTCTAAGCTAGCCGGTTTGGTCGTAGGCGTATGTCACGATTTCGTCGGTATCACCGTCGGTCCTTGCGGGCGAGTGATTCATAGATCACAAACATTTGCACGCGGTTTCGACCCACCAGTGTCCACCCAAGCGTCGGGCATAAATCCACGATTGGGACCATGCTCTTCGGTACGAACCTTGTTCCAGAGGCTAGTCGCCGTTGGAACTCCGTCTAGTGGCCCCACCACGGATTCACCATTTGTGACACAAAAAATATAGACAGTAGTGCCAGCGGAAACGTTTCCGACTACCTTCGATGACCGCTTTGGCTCGGCATATATGGGTATATCGGGACTGGTCCATCCTTCGGGTCGCATCACATGGCCGTGGCTGAGTGACGGACCTTCCTTGCCGCCCCAAATTAGGAATGCCAATGCGGTAATCGCTGTGACCGTGGTCAAAAAAACCGCGATCGTAATCGCAATAGTCTTTAAGTCCCACCGCCGCCCCTTTGATTCGACTTTCGAGCGAAATAACGTACCGATACCTTGCTTGACGGCGCTCGTCGGTGAGCCTTCTGGCGGTGCGGTCGTGGGTGGCTGCGCGACCGCGGCCATGGGCAGCGCTTGCGTCAGCCGTTTCTCCAGGCGGCCCTTGCGGGCTGCCGATGTGAGGGTAAACAGTTGGGTGCTATCCCCTCGCACATAGAGGACAGGGGTGACCCATTCGAGAGTGTGCGGCCTGCCCAGGATCGATATTCGACCGCTGCGGACCGCGTCATCGACACTTCGGCCATGGGCGATGGCGGTGTAAAAACCGGTCGCGAAGTCAATCGCGGCGGGGTCGCTGATGGTGAACTGCATGGCAGCAACCGCGCTGATGCCGCTACGTACCAGCGCGGCGGCGGTTCCCGAGAATAGATCCTGGGTTCCCTCCTCACCCGAGGAGCAGGAGTTGAGCACCACCAGACGGGGCGTCGGGCGCGCTTCGTTGAGCAGGTCGGCGAGCCGCTCAGCCTCCACCAGATTCGCCCGACCATCCTCACCGACGAGGGCGAGCATCCCTTGATCGGTGGTGACGTCGTAGTCGCCGTGGCCGATGAAGTGCAGTACATGCCAATGATTGGACAGCAGCACTTCTTGGACTGTTTTCCAACTGGCCTGCACCAACCACTCCAGTTCGACCAGACCCTCCCTGATCGGCCCGGCCAACGCCTTAGACAGACGCTCCTGCTCAGCCGCGACATCCAGACGCGGCATCCCCCGCGGCGAGGCAACCACACCCAATACATGCAACGGCGGATCCACTTCGGTTGGCTCACGAGCGTAGGGCGCGGAGACGTGCCGCACCAGGGGCTCTCTTCGACAAATGTGAGCCTCGATCTCGGGATCGAACAGCGCCTCCCAGGGCAACGCCGCTAACCGCGGCGCGGTCAACCGCAGCACCACCCGCAACGGCTTTCCCTGCTGCGCGGCCGCGCCCTTGCTGGCCCGATACGCGTCTCGCACCTCGCCCTTGAATAACGCTTCAAAGAGCTGTTGGCCCACCTGGCGCAGCTGCTCCGCGCCGCCGGAGCGAACCAGTCGCCGTGGCACCGCCGACAACAGCACGGTGTTCTCCAACGCATCGCGGTTACGCAGTAGCCCATCTACGTCGAGGTGCATGCTCGCTGATGGTTCGCCGCCCGACACGGCGTGCACTACCCGGGTGACGAACTCACTGGGACGCGAACCTGCACCGATCTCCAGCTCGATAGTGCAGACCATCACTTTCCCCTCAAGCGGGCGGGCCACCCAGCCTTCTCAAGGGTAGATGGGTGTATCGATTTCGGGGGGACCATTATGAATGCATAGCGGCGCGTTCCATACGACAACAGGAGTTAATCCGTGCAGACGGTGTCATTCCCACTAGATGGTGGTGGCCAGGTCTTGGTGCGGAGTGCCGAACGCACGGGGTAACGGCAACGGGGATCACCAACCCGAAGTACCGCGGCGGCGAGGTGGTCCTGACTATCGACGAGATCGTCGATCTGTCAACGGCGGAGGCGCCCCTCTACCCTCGCCACCGAGGGCTCCTACGCGCGGTGCACCACCGACAACGACCTATTCGGCTTCGGGCTTGTCGACGGAGAGTTCCCTACCGAGAGGTGATCCTGGCCCTCGGACTAGATGGGTCCGGTGTCGATTTCAGATCGGGACTTTTTACCCTTGTGTCCTTTTCCGGGCGGCGTAGCGTCACGCTCGTTAGCTTGCCTCTACGTGTGGGGCTAGCGAGTGAATGGGGGATTATTCAATGTCTGACGGTGACTACGAAGGCTTGAAGGACACGTATCCCGAACAATTCGGTTCCCTTCACATCGGCACGCCCATCAATGCCGACACGAACGAAGTAATGGTGGATACGCAGCCTGCGTTTTATGAGAGAAAGCTGGCTGAACGCGGTCTGTTGTCTCTCGGTTCGCCCTCCCATGACTTTGTGTTTCTGGCCGGAGGTACTGACAGCAAGTCACAAGACACGTGGGGGTGGAATACCTCTGCGTCGATGGAATTGAACGCCGGGATCGCCGATTTCGCGGCGAAGTTTTACGTTAAACAGACAAACGACACGTGCAAGCGGTCGTCGGTGGCTTCGATCGTCGGGATGAGCAAAGCGACGCAGTCCGTCACATTGGAGATGACCCCCGACTGGAATCAGTATTACTCCTGTATGACGGAGGGCTTCAAGAATCTGTACGACGCCGTGATCGACGCCGCCTGCAAGGCCGACAAGTCACAGACCGATGACGACTACTCGACGTTGCTGGATGCTCTTGCGAAGTTCTACAAGTGGTATGGCACGGGCTTCGTGTGCAAGCTCGACCTGGTGGCCTACGGGGTGGTCGAAGGGTATTACAGGAGGCACACCATCCGCATTGAGGATGTTTTCACCAGCGGTTGGGGAGTCGCGGCGTCCCTTCCCTTTGTGGGCGCTGAGGCTGGGGGTCAGTACGTCAAAACACACACCGGCGAAGACGCGACGACGAAGTTCAAGGCGCACGCTTTCGGGCGGCCCGCGCAATCCGCTCAGCTGAAGTGGGCGGAAGACAAGGCGATAGCTCTCGACGGTAAGACACTTGAAGAATTAGTCAGCAGCGATGTGTGGTCGCAACCCCCACCCGCGACTGTGCCTGATCCAAAGGATCCAGAACTCGATTATGGTCCTATCGACATTACGCAGTTGCAAGCGCCGCAGCTTTCCGGATCCTCGGACATCCTGAGCACGGCGATCAAAGCACTCCAGCATATGACGGTGGTTTGGCCCGGGGGCAACGCGAATCCCAAGGATAAGAATGACGCGGCCAAGGTCGCGACGGAAGTCACGTCCAGAGTGGCCGAGCTGAAGAAAATGGCGCAGCGCACCGAGGACGATATCAATAACGCGGCGTTGCCTGACCCCGAGACGGCGCGGGCTGCTGAGTCGCTCTTGTCGGTCGATGTCGATACGTTCACCGCCCCCCACCACCGGCGCGGCTCCCTGGCAGGTGCCGTGGAGAACCAAGGCAACGACGGCGGCGAGCACCCTAGCGGCGGGAATGAGGCTAGCGGCGGGAAAGCAACTGGTGATCTGGACCTCGGTGGTTACACGCCAAGCGGGTATTCCTACTTGCCGTGGGAAAGGATATTTCCCGATCTCGGAATCGGTTTGGAATGCACACCCGCCCAAGTGGCGTTCGGCGAGGCCCTGGTGTGGTACTCAATCCGCGACCTCTTCGCGCAGTACCTCGAGTTCTGCGCCAACTTCCAGGGCGTGGTCCGCGATCAACAGGGAAATGTCGTCTACATCAAGAACAGGACCGTCGCATTCCGGGCGGCGCTAGATGCGGTGAGTGAAACTCTCACCGACAAGCTGACGGAAAAGAAATTCAAGCACAACACCAGTTTCGTCCCCGATTTGGAGAAAGAGCTCAAGACTCAGCTGGTCGAGGCCGGGTTTGATATGGACTGGTACCAGCACTACGAGTTCTGGATCCACAATTACAGATGGCTCAAGGAAGCTCCCTTCGGCGTGGTGGCCGTCATCGAGCGCGACGGGCAACGCTACTTTCAGACGAATCCCTACCCCGGCAATCCGATGCACCGCAGCACCCAACCAAACGGGTGCGCCCCGGCGACAAGCCTCGAGGCGGCGGATTTGATCACCGCCAACGCCTATCGGCTGTACCCGATCATCTCGACCTCCGCCAAGGGCGAACCGCACTTCGCCTGGGTCGGAGGGCCCTGCCTACTCCAGGGCGACAATAGTGACGCGAGTCTTAGGTACAGCGGACTGTTGACATTCACCCAAGATCCCACGCGCACCCCTGCGTTCAGGAGCAAGCGGTGGCATTGGGCCGACGGCGAGAACCGCGCAAGCGACGATGGCAATGAGGTCCTATTCAATGAGATGGCTGTACCCATGTTGGTTCATCAGAGTAAAGACGCTGCCGAAGAAATTGCCGGGGCCGAGGCATCGCCATGGCCTGGTTTGACGGAGCGATGGACTAATCGCAAACGGGTGTTCGGGATGCATCTTTACTCCGGCGTCGGTGATGACGATTGCTTCGGCCATCAGTACGATTTCATCCCCGGCCTTCCCCCGTGGGTTGTCCCTGACCACGTAGACAACCGCGAGCGTTCGACGGAACGACTGCTGGAGATAGCGGGGAAGCTTGCCCACGACGCCACCGCATACGCCACTGTGCTGCCGCTGGTACCGCCGGAGAAAGACCAGCAGAAAGGTGGACAGGACGGCCAGAAGGTTGTCTGGAAGTTGCAACAGCCCTCCGGTGTGGTTGGCGCGTATTTCGCCGCGCACGACGCGACGTTTTTCTGGGGGCCCGAGGAGGGGCCGGGATGGGAAAAGCAGGACGATAACAAAAACAACTTGTTTACACAGTGCCCAGTCAAATTCATCCCCATCAACTATCAACACGTGCGCAATGCCCTGATGGCCATCGGTGAGGATCCCGACCATTACGACCACAAAACAGAACCGGCGTGGGCGACGGCCGGCGGAGGCGCCATGTGGAGACAGCCTCGGACCGACTTGATGAAACGTTTGAAGGCACTCGGTGAGGAATCCGAGAAAGAGCCCGCTGGTCCGGTCTGATGTGACCGGCTGCGGGGCTGAGGTTTGAGCACGTGAGAAGGAATTCACCCCGGCGCATAGCATTTGGCTCGAGGAATTCTTAGGTGATAAGGGCTTGTCGGCTTTCCACAATTATCTCAACCGACTATCACAAGAAATCAACTTCATTCGGTGAAGATCCCACGCGCCAAGGTTGCGATATCGTATTTCCAGATCGCCGAGCCGTCGCGATCGCTCAACACACTGCCCGTGACTCCCGGCAATACGACGACGACATCGGTCAAGGGTTCAGGCGTCGGAAACTCCTCTCGTGGTTGTGCCGGCTCCAGCACGTGGCACGCCGAACAGGTAGTCGCCGACCAGAATGGAAGGCGCCTACGCCAATCCGTCGCGCACGGCGGCCTCCTTCGCGACAGCGTTGCCCTCTAGGACGCCTGCTATGTCGGGACCGCGTCGCGGGGTGCCCGCAGCCGCTCTTGCATTCGGGGTAGGCCCGCGGCGCGGGAGCCCGCAACGCGTCATGCTGGACGCGGATGTGCCCAAATCCCGAATTCAGCTCTGAAGTGGCAAGGCGGGATGCTTGGGCATACCAGGGTGCGGGCTGGCTGGGCTCGGTTTTGCTCACGCGACGACCGTCATGGCGGCCGACGCTGCCCACGGCCGTCGCTACACAGTTTGGGCGCCGGCGTCGGCGAGAGCCGCTTGAGGATCAAGGCCATAGGCCGGCAAGGACCGGCCGCTTTTGAAAGCAACCTCTGGTCGTCACCATCGCATGCTTTCCTGACTGCCGACTGACCGTATGGAATGACGCGCTCCGGCTTCTGCGCGGCTGTAAGGCGTTGGTGATTAACAAGTTTCGCTTATGGAAAAACAATTGTCTTGTATCAATGGTGATTTCACGTGAGTCGTTGCGCCTGATGGGCTGAATTGGTTGCCAACTCACAGCTACTCGTGCGTCATCTCGGAGCTTTCGTGCTTAGCGTCGTCGTGGGCCGCTTTTGATCACGGAATTCTTGGGGGATTGTCGATGACCCGGGCGCAACGCATTTCGAATTGGGATCCCGAGGACCTCGCGGCTTGGGAGGCCGGCAATAAGAAGGTCGCTCGGCGGAACCTGATCTGGTCTGTGTTCGCGATGCACGTCGGCTACTCGGTCTGGTCGATCTGGTCGGTGATGGTGTTGTTCATGCCCAGTTCTGTGTACGGCCTTTCGCCGGCCGACAAGCTTCTGCTGGGTGCCACCGCAACGCTCGTCGGTGGCTGTCTGCGCATCCCATACGCGGCGGCGGTGGCCAAGTTCGGCGGCCGCAACTGGATGGTGTTCTCTTCGCTGGTGCTGTTGATCCCGACGGTTGGCACGATTCTATTGCTGGCCAACCCCGGTCGGCCGTTGTGGATGTATTTGGTGTGTGCGGCGCTAACTGGCATGGGTGGCGGCAATTTCTCCGCGGCGATCGCCAACGTCAACGTCTTCTACCCCCAGCGACTCAAAGGCGCGGCGCTGGGCATTGCCGGTGGCGGCGGGAACATCGGGGTGCCGATGATCCAGGTCATAGGTCTGGTAGTGCTCGCGACCGCCGGCAACCGGCAGCCCTACTGGATATGCGCGATCTATCTGGTGCTGTTGTCACTGGCCGCCCTCGGGTCGGCACTGTTCCTGGACAACGTGGAGCTGCCCCGCGGTGAGCACAAACCCATGCGAGCGGCTCTGGTGCAGCGTGACACCTGGATCCTGGCGATGCTTTACGTCGCGACCTACGGCTCATTTATCGGATTTTCGTTCGCCTTCGGCCAGGTGCTGCAAATGAACTACATGGCTACCGGGCAAGGTGCGCTGCAGGCCGCGTTGCATGCCGCCCGCGTCGCCTTTCTCGGACCGCTGCTCGCGTCGCTGGCCCGGATGTACGGCGGCAGGCTCTCCGACCGCCTCGGCGGAGGCACCGTCACCCTGGGAGCTCTGTTCGCCATGATCGCTGCCATCGGCGCGCTGATCGAGGTGAGCGCGCACGCCGACAGTCGTTCCGGGCCCTTGAGCGTCACCGCCATGACCGGTTACATCGTCGGCTTTATGGCACTTTTCGTCTTGTGCGGGATCGGCAACGGGGCCGTGTACAAGATGATCCCCGCGGTTTTCGAATCACGCAGCCACTCCATGAATGCCGCCGAGGCCGAACGCCGCCACTGGGCTCGTGCGATGTCCGGCGCGGTGATCGGAATCGTCTCCGCGGTCGGCACGCTCGGCGGTGTATTGATCAATCTGGCACTGCGCCAGTCCTATCTGACCACGGGCTCGGAAACGACGGCGTTCTGCTTTTTCTTGTTGTGCTACCTGATCGGGTCAGTGTTGACGTGGTGGGTCTACGTGCGGCGCCCCTCCGCCGAGGCGAAATCAGAACTGTGCGAATTGTCGCTTGCCGAGACCGGTGGTTCTTAACTGCGGCGCGGTCATGGTCACTGAGGCGTCGCGATGGTGCGCGGCTGCTCGGCTCACCGGGCGAGGAACTTTTGCCGGTCAACTATTACGCGATCGATTTCACCGCGAGCAACAACCTGCCCTGAATCGTCGATCGCCTTCACTTCGAACGTCAGACGTCGCCCGTCGACCGGCGACAGCGGCTCGGCAGTGACCTCTACGGTGCCGCCTACGTGGGTCGCGCGCCGGTGCTCGATGCGCACCGCGGTGCCAACGGTCGTCTGGCCGGGACTGATGAAGGGCGCAGCGGCTTGCACCGTGGCCGCTTCCAGCCATGCAATTAGCCGTGGCGTCGCGAGCACCGGGACATCGCCGCTGCCGACCTGCGCGGCGGTGTCGGCGTCGCTTACTTGGTAGCGCATCACTACACGCTAACGCGCCCGGGAACCGGCCTTGATCGCCGGTATCCAGCCCGAATGGTCCTCTTGAGGATTCCCCCTCGATGCGCGTAAACATCGGTGGGAGAACGGAACAATTCGAAGATTGCATCGGCTTGCCGTGATCTGGAACCGGTTGCAGCGCAACGCGACAGCGCATCATCGCGGCAACGCGTAACCGCGGGAGGCGTCGCCGCAACAGGTGAGCCCCGGGCCGACTGTGACGAACATCAACGGGCCATAGTGATGGCCGTCATAGCTTGATCAGCGTAAATGAGGTCATCCTAACCAATCGTTTGTTTATCTAACGGCTGGGAGCGTGATGGCCGACCTTGAGTTTGCTTATGACCTGACCCTCGACGAGGCGCGTCGACGCAGCGCAGTGCTCGACGCGATAGGTGACGACTGGGACCCCGTCGCCGTGCTCGCCGAGGAACAGAAGGCCTACGACATGCTGTACTCGGGCCTCGACGCCGAGCAGCAGCGGATCTACGAGGAGCTGGTCCGCGCCGGCGTCCTCCCGCCGCGGACGGTGGATCGTGTTACCGATTGATCCGACCGCCGACCGTAGCCGGCGGGCATGGCTGCCCTGCCCGCGCTGCGATCACCGCGCCCATTGTGGCGATTGCCGAAGCACGCGAAACTGCGACACGCACTGGCAATACCTGCTCAGCAACAAGGGGACGCTGGTGCACCTGCAGTGCTCCGATTGCGGCCATCTCTGGTCGACCGATACCCATCGCCGTACCGCCTGAGCGGCGTCGCTATTGCGTGGCCACGAACGAGAAGTTGCGCGCAGTTGCGACAAGGTCTGGGTCAACGACGCAGCGAGTGCCATCGACATTTGCCTGCCCTGACACAACCTTGGCCGCCGCCGCGGCGCCGGCGGCATTGCGGGTGGGACCCCAGCCGCCGACCAAGCCGTGACCGTTATCCGACAGGGCTACACAGCCGCCCCGGCCCTCGGCGAGAACGTGGCAGTCGGTTGCGCCGTTCCTCTCGGCGCAATGACTGACCGCGTACGCCTCGACGTCACTCGGACTGGCGGAGCTGCCGCCGACCGTCACTTCGACGGCATGGGTGGAGTCCGACCCCGCGATCACGATGTATCCGCCCTGGGCCTGTGCCGGTGCGGCCACTCCGACGGCACAGGCGGCAAGGATCACTGCGGACGCGAGAGGCTTGAACACATACTTCCTTTCACAGCGCGCTCGGGCAGAAGTGGCGCGGTACTCCTACGGTGCTCGCTCGCCGGGAGATCGGCTCACCGCTTAACAAAGCCTTGACACGCGTGTAGCAAATCTTCACGTTCGTGGCCCGCGGCCTATGGGGCGTATTGCGGCACCACTTACCAATGGGTTCCGCCGATGCTTTGCTCTGGTGCGTTCCCGGCCGTAAACGAGGGACTGTCGCGCGAACGGCCGCATGGCGAAGGATGATGAGGGTCATGGACGCTGAACTGAATCGCTGGCTGGATTCCGGCGAGCACTTCGACTACCTCGGCTTCGACATCTTCTACCGCGTGGAGGGCAGCGGCCCTCCACTGCTGCTGATCCACGGCTATCCGTTCAATTCGTTTGACTGGGCGCGGATCTGGCCCACGCTGTCGCAACGGTTCACCGTGATCGCACCGGACATGATCGGCATGGGATTCTCCGAAAAGCCGGTGGCCTACCAGTACTCGGTGGGGGACCACGCCGACATGCACGAAGCTTTGCTGGCGCACCTGAACATCCGCAACGCGCACATCCTGGCTCACGACATCGGTGATTCCGTCGCTCAGGAATTGTTGGCTCGTCATGAGTTCGGTCAGCAAAGCTATGGGACGCTGCGGATCGACTCGATCACCTGGCTCAACGGCGGAATGTTCGTCGAGGCCTACAGGCCCAGAACGGCGCAAAAGCTGATGTCCGGCACCCCGTTGGGCGACGTCTTCAGTCATGTGCAGAACAGCCCGGTGTCCCGTCGGCTGCTCGAGCCGACACTGCGGGAGATGTTCGGCCCGAACACCAAGCCCACCCGCCACATGATGGAGGTCTTCAACCAGATCTTGGACTACAACGACGGCCGCCGGGTGCTGCACAAGGTCGGCCGGTTCATCGACGATCGCTATACGCACCGAAACCGGTGGGTGCGTGCCATGCGACAGACCACGGTTCCCATGCGGTTGATCGACGGGCCGGTCGACCCCAACTCCGGTGCCCACATGGCGCGCCGCTATGAGGAGGTGATCCCCGAACCGAATGTCGTCATGCTCGCCGACGACATCGGACACTGGCCACAAATTGAGGCGCCCGACGCGGTGTTGACGCACTTCCTCAACCACGTCGACCGCATCGCCGCCGGCTGACCGACCGGCCGTCCGGCCAGCGGCGGGCTAGCCGTGATGCGGCGGTCGCTCCTCGCGCAGCCGACCCTCGTCCGACGCCGCGCGCATCTGCTCCTCGTCGCCGAACCGCTCCACGTCCTCGGGAGTGATGCGTACCCGAGGTGGCTTCGGCGCGGCCGGCGGGTGCGGGGGTTCGGTGGGCACGAGGCGATTATGACCTACTGCTGAAAGGCCGGTAGGACGGTGCCGGAGTCGCGGATCTCCCAGATGCTGGTCTTGCTGATGCCGTCGAAGTTGATCTTGTTCAACGTCGCTCGCGAATACGTGAGGTCGATCGCGACCTGAGTCGAGGTGTTGCCGTACGGGTCGGTCATCGGGAAGGTGCCCTGCACGTTGACCGCTGACGCGTCGGGATAGGTCGCTCTCGCGTATTTGAGAATGGCGATGGTGTCCAACCGGGCGCCGTCTCTGATCATCTGCTCGGTGTAGTTGTCACGAATGGCGAATCGCGCGTCGACCACGTCGCCGTTCGGGCCCGGGGCAGTCGTGAAGGTGACTCCGTCCGGCTTCTTGGGAGGGGGCGGTGTCGAGGGTGGCGCCTCGGTCGGCGCCGACGATTCCGCGGTGGCCGAATTGCTCGATGTGGCGTCTTTGGTGTGGTCGAAAGCCCATGTCTTGCCGACGATGGCGAGCAGAACCATCGCGCCCAGCGCCGCCAGGGCCAGGGCCGCCTTTCCTTGCGGGTTTTTCCTCGGCGGCTCGGTGGAGAAGGCATACTCGCTGGTCCAGTTGAGACCATCGAAGTACCGTTGCAGCCCGTGGCCGACCCCGGAGGGATCGGGGTACCAGCCCGGCGCCGATTTAGGCGGGGGCGACGCCGGTTCAGGTGGCATCAATCCATTTTTGTCGCGAACCCGACTTCCCGGCTACCCGCAGTGCTGACCGCTCGAAACGGATCCCGTCCGGTGAGCGGTTCCCGACGACAGCGGGAGGACACCCGGCGATGTGAACGTGGGATGGCCCCGACGTGACGGTTGAGCGTGACGCCAGGCATTCGACGCGCCGTGGTGTCCGGTAACCGCTATGAAATTACGGTGAGCAACCACCATGTGAACCTGACCCAGCAGGAAAGCTCGTTGATCGGCGAGAGTCATCCCGAGGCGCTCGCTCGCATGGACGAGCAGTCGCTGAAGCAATTGCAGAGCCGGCTCAGGCAGGCGCGCGAGAAGAACTTCAGCCTGTTGCGGCGTCAGGGTGCGGCTCGGGTGGAGGCCGAAGGCGCCCGCGGCTCCGCCCAGCCGGCCAACGAAAAGCGTGGCGAAAAGGTGGAAATCTTCGACGAGGCGCTGGCTCGGGTGAGCGAGCGCCTCGGCGCCATCGGCGGCGATCAGTAGCAAACACGGAGTGACGGTCGATGCCGTCGTAAAATCACGA
>NZ_LZJM01000098.1:0-523 GCF_001667665.1 Mycobacterium sp. E342 | reverse complement strand
TGCGTGGCCGAGAATGGCTATTCGCGCACCACGATTCGCGAGATCGCCCGGGCGGCGAACATCACCAGCGGAAGCCTGTACCACTACTTTCCGAACAAGGCGGAGCTGATCAACGCCGCGATAGCGGCGCGCACGGACGTCGCGTTGCCGCGGCTGCGCGCGGCCGCCGCGCGCCCGGGGACCGCCGTCGACCGCATCGAGGCGGTGCTCGACGAATCGGGCCGGCTCATGCGCGAGTATCCCGATCTTGCCGCCTTCGAGTGGGTGATCCGCGCCGAAGGCGCTGTCGCCCGCGATTCGCGGCTCGCGGCCGACTTCCAGGTGTTTCGCGGAATCATCGAGGGTGTCATCGACGATGCCTACCGCCGGGGCGAGCTCGCGCACCGGGCCGACCGCAACGGCATCGTCGAGGCCGTCTACGCGCTGATCTATGGGTTGACGGAGCTGGCGGCCACGTCGCCGCCCCGGGACTATCACGCCGCGCTGGACGCGGCCAAGAAATTGATCCGGGGAACGTTGCTCG